>NZ_JAEFCE010000012.1:0-101791 GCF_016406055.1 Vibrio sp. IB15 | reverse complement strand
TCTTCCGAGCTATGTGGTTCCGGTTCTGGCTCTGGTTCCGGTTCTGGCTCTGGTTCCGGTTCTGGCTCTGGTTCGGGCTCTGGAGAACAATCGGGTGATGTTGATTTAAGCGGGGTTATTGGTGCAATTAATGACGGTTTTGGTGGTTTAGGTTCTGATTTATCAGGTCTTACCGATGCCATTAATGACGGTCTTGGTGGTTTAGGTTCTGACTTATCAGGGCTTACTGATGCTGTTAATGACGGTTTTGATAGTTTAAATTCTTCTGGTGATTTTTTAGAACCTGTGACGGGTGACGGTTTTATTACTAATAGTCTTTTTCGTGATGCTCAAACTAAATTAGAAAGTGATGTTCAGCAACTAAGGGAACAATATAAAGCTTTGACTTCTGAATCCATATTTAAAACGGGTTCAATGTCTTTTAAAAATGGTAATTATGATTCTACGTCATTTAATCTTACTCGTTGGGGTGTTGATGTGAATTTCAATTTGTTTAATACGTTAGGTTCTCAAAATGTCGCTTTAATTAGAAATGTTATTTTATTCATTGCTACATTGTTTGGTGCTTTCATTATTGTTTCCTCTGGTCGCTCTAGGGTTTAATTATGGATTTTATATACGAAGCTTTTCAATATTTAGCTAATTCTTTAAATGATGTTGTTGATTTTTTTAGCACTATTCCTTTATTAATTAGGGATTGTTTCAATTATGCTTTTTACTGGTTTATTAGTCTTTATATTTCAATGCAAATAATGGGCGTTGAATTAGCAAGTGATATTGCTTCTCTTTTATTGGCAGATTATGAAGTCTACACCGTTTTAAATAATGCTTTTAATGGGCTTCCTAGTGATTTACGTTCCGCTTGTTATCAATTCGGTATTGTTGATTCAGTTCGGATTATTGTTGATGCTTACGCGACTGCGTTTGTCCTTAGAATAATGGGGTGGTGATATGGCTGTTTCTTTCCGTCATGGCTCTAACGGGGCTTATAAAACTGCTTATGTAACATGGTTTGAGATTCTTCCCGCTTTGCGCGAGGGGCGCATTGTGGTGACTAATATCGAGGGTTTAAAGCCAAAGGAATCTATTGAAGAATTACTGGGTGAAAAGTTTCCTGATTCAGCCCGATTGATTCGCATTTTTACGCGCTCTAGTGAAGGGGTGATGTTGTGGCAAAATTGGTTTAACTGGATGCCTCTCGGTGCTTTCGTGGTTATTGATGAATGTCAGGATTTGTATTGCCCTGAAGCGGGATTCAAGCGCGAGAAGTTCTTGCAGCGTCCTTTTTCTGATTTTGTTGAATATTTGCCGAAGGACTTTTCAGAGCTTTTTTATTCTCGTTGGCTTCCCGTTGACCCTGATTCGTTTGAAGTTGGTGATGTTGACGATTGTGAACGAACCCAATTAGATGAAAATAACAGACTGCTCTACCCGTTCGATTTCTACGGTGCTTTTATGCGTCATAGGAAGTATCAATGGGATATTGTCATGCTCACGCCTGATTACACTGCAATCCCTACTTGGTTAAAAGGCTGTGCGGGTGAAGCGTATTCACATCGTTCAACTGATACCTTTTTTCGTAGTCGTAAGCCTCGTATTTTTAACCATCCTCCTAAGTCTACTAAGACAGCTCCTTCTACTAAGTCGGATATGGCTAGCAGTACGAATAAGAAAATTCCTGTTGATGTGTTCGCGTTGTACCAATCAACGGGAACGGGCGGCTTTAACTCTACTAAGTCGGATATTTCAGTTTTGAAGTCTCCGAAATTTATATTAGCTATCCTTATCGGCCTTGGCGCTATGGGGAAATTTTTGTTGGATTTGTCACATGTACTATTTGATTCTGATGTGGGTGAAGTTGAAGAAGTTGTTTCGAACCAAGCCAATATTAATACGTCTAGCTTATCTCATTCGCCTGGTCTTTCAGTATTTAAAAATGCTCCTGCTCAAAGTGGGCAAAATTCTGTGCGGTTGGCTTCTGGCGGTGATTATAATCAAGTTAGTTCTCAAGCTGTTGCTGATGCTGTAAACCCTTTCTACGCTGCTTTTCCGGTCTTTAATGGTTCTGACGCTGTCTATTTAACATCTGTCGATAAGAGTCCATTCGTTAAGCGTACTGGTAATTTTCCTTTGTTCGTCTTTAGGATTGATAAGGGGGCAGATTCCTTTTATATCCGTTCGCCTGTTTTGGCTCGTTATGGCTATCATTTCGAGTTAGTTGATCATTGTCTTGTCAGAGTGGAGTTTGAATCTGGTTCTAGGTTCTTAACGTGTCCACCGATTTCGAGTCCCGTTTCAAAGTCAGACGATAATGAGTTAATAGCAGGTCGTGGTGATGATGTGATTAAGAAAGTCGATATTTTTAGCATGTGATGTACAAGCCCCGCAGGGATAAGCGAACACGATAATGCTAAGGGGTCGGTTTAGGTTGTTGAGCGATAAGCAGCGTAGCGTAGCAATGATGGAGAGGAAAACGAAAACCCTTTATCTTGCTAGGCGCTCTTAAATTTTGGCAGGCTTTGTTGAGTGTGTCTGGGTGGTTATAGTTTTACTATAGGATTTTTAGCGTTATGGAATACTTACTTATTTTTATTGCTGTAGTTCAGTTTGTTCGTTTGTGTCATGTCTTGTATCGAGATTACTTTTTGCCCTAGTGCGTATTATGAAAGGAGTGTTAAATGATTGAATGGGCTTTGTCATTAACGGTTGGTGATTTATTAAGTCATATTGCTTTTTTGATTTCTGCCATTTGGGTGTTTAGTCAATTGCCTTAGTGCACACGGCTTCTGCTCACAGCTTCGCGTGAGTCGTGAGAGCTGAACAGCGAGCGCGACGCTGTGGGCAGCAACCCCCGTGTTGTATCACGGGGGTAAATTCCACCATGCTTCAAGGGTTCGAGGTATCCTTAGTTAGATGAAAATAAGCAATCAAGCGTTTATGCAATTTATTTATATTATTGAAACTATGAAGCTTATCTATTGAGATGTTCACCATGAAGCGTCACAATGTGCTGCGAGATGAGGCTAGGAGCCATATCGCAAGCAATATATATTAATGGTAAATCGAGGTTGTATTGAATAGTTTTGATAGAATTGAAGTCGCAAAGCTACCATGTGCTATTGAAGAGATTGTCGACATTTTTTTTCAGCTAGTCGGGTTGGCTATTGTGTATTGGCTGTTTACTGCAATCGGTGAGTTTTTGATTGGAGAGGATTTTAGTACCGACGTGCTTTTAAGTATGGTCGTATTACCAGCGATCCTGGTCCTCAAACAATCAAGTGAAATACTACAGCCATATTTTGTAAAGGTTTCTGTTAAGGGTGACAAGTTATCTGTAACACAAGGAATTCTTACAGTATTTGAAGACAGCCTTAGTTTAGATAATGTTGAAAATGTAGAAACTATTACAACTTTGTTCGGCAGATTTTTAGGTTATTCGACGTTCAAGATTTATGCGTTCGGTGCTTGGGTTATTGTTCCAAATGTCAAAAACCCCCAAAAGGTCAAAAAGCACCTAGAAGACATTATCAACTCAAAGAAAGCGTAAAAAGACACAAACAAATTGATTAAGACTGCTTCTTAGCAAGTGTCACTTCTATAGGTATTGATTTTATTGATTAGTGTTGTGCGCGATAGCTTTGGTCCTATATTAATCACAGCTTAACAGGCCGTTATAGTTTTGGAGGAATAATGAATAAATCTACGGATGCTCCCGATAAAAACAAGCGTAAAAAACGCAAGAAAGCCTTAAGCAAACCTGACTTGATTAAGGCTTTGTATGACCAAAGGTGGGACTATAGAACTAGTGAAGGATTGGCTAAAGAACTTAAAGTAGCTGAAAAAGAAGTTAAGAAATATTTAGATTCAGAGCCTGAGATTAGAAAGTCCATTATGAAAGATAGGTATGGCCGTAGTTTGTACACTTTGAGGAAAAGAAAGTCGGTAATTGGAGATTATTGGACAGCGTTCCGTGCAGTTAATTCAGCCAAGACAGGAAGCTAACATGACAGTTGTAGAAGTTTTCACATGGGGAGTTATTGGTGGCTTATTACCTGAAGCTTTGGCTCTATATAAGCTTAGACATGCCAAAAAAGGAGAAAAGCCCGATTGGTTGCGATCTGGTTTTTATTGGGTTGTCACGCTGGTTATGGTCGTTCTTGGAGGTTTAACTGCCCTCGTCTATCAAAAAGTTGGTGTCAACATTAACGAACTAGCAGCACTTCACTTAGGGGCTGCCACACCTTTAATCATCGCGAGCCTAGAAAAGAAGAAACCGCAGGTATCTTGAGTACAGCTATACCAAAGCGTTTAAGAGTGATTATTGCTGCACCCTAACACAGCATTGATAAGAATGTGGTTTTAAATCGAGGATTGATAATGGAAGAAAAGACGACCTTTGAGTTAGTTTTTAGCTCAATCGAACTTTTTATTAAGTTTTGGGAAGTTACGGTTTGGCCGTTGGTAGTCTTTGTGTCTTTAATTCTGTTTAAGAGGCAACTTCGACAATTACTTCCTAGCTTAAGTCGATTTAAGTATGGGAACTTAGAAGCCAACTTTGATAAAGATTTGGCAAAGGCGGAAATTAGCTTAGCTGAAACTAATGAGAAAATGGGCGCCAAAGGTAATGCTGCTAGTAGCAGCTATAACTATGTGCTTAATAAGATAAATCAACTAATTGAAATTTCTCCACGTTCAGCAATCACTGAAGCTTGGAGGGAAGTAGAAGCAAGTACAGCTATGCTTATTAGATCGTATGGGTACGAGCCATCGAATGTTCAAATGTCTAAAGTTTTTCGTGGTATTGTTTACGAGCAAAAACTTCCATCATCTTTGTATGACGATTATCGCAGACTAATGATGTTACGAAACCAAGCAACTCACCAAGAAGAATTTGTACTCACTGACAATGAAGCTGAAAGATATGTGAAAACTACTATTGAACTGGCGAGCTTAATCCGTAAATTAGTCCAAGATGGTGCATAGGAAATTCATATCAAAGCATTTAAGAGTGATTCACAACGCGTGGCATTTGATCACGCGTTTTTCATTTCTACTACTTGATCCAACGCTATCTTAAAAGTAGCCTGTATGTGCTAGGTTTTATATGTCAGGGGTATGAAATGGCTAAATTTTTAAACACAAGTGCTACAAATTACTACCTCGAAGAGCTAATCAAAAACGCTTCAGAAAGACTGATTCTTATCAGCCCTTTTCTCAAACTTAATGATCGTATTCGAGAACTTTTAGAAGATAAAGACCGCTTAAAAATCGATATCAGAATTGTCTATGGTAAGAGTGAACTACAGCCTGATGAGATTAACTGGCTCAAGGGGCTTTCTTTTGTTCGTACAAGCTTTTGTAAGAACCTTCATGCAAAGTGTTATATGAATGAAAGCTCATGCATTATCACAAGTTTGAATCTGTATGAGTTCAGTCAGGTAAACAATAACGAGATGGGTATTTTCATTGACCGTGACGAAGATGCAGAGATTTACAAAGAGTCTTACGAAGAGGCACAACGCATCATCCGTATTAGCGATGAGGTTAGGATTTCTTTAGAAAAGATTGCATCCGATTCGATCGATAAAAATGATATTGAAGAGCCACCGGTCGTTGACGAAGGAGCCAAGATAACATCCTCCAAACTTGCTAAAAAGCATAAGCTCAAAACTGATGACTTTCTTCAAGTATGTGTCACTAAGGGTTACCTTTCACTAGAAGACGGGAAGCACACTTTAACTGAATCTGGAAAGAAACAAGGTGCCGAGTCTAAATATAGCAAACGATTTGGTGCTTACTTCATTTGGCCCGAGTCATTAGAAGTGATTTGATGACACATAATTTCAAAAGCTCCTTTCGGAGCTTTTTTTAACTCATAATTTTAGCTAGACACCTAGCAACTTTTATCAAGTACGTTGAAGTCCTTATCTCTAATTCAGATTGTATTTCTAATAAAGCTAACCCTGCTAAAATTTGCTGTGGTGTTACTCTCTGTCCCGTAGGAGTTTCTAGTTTGTCGTAGTGCATTTTAAACCGTATCCAGTCTTTATTCGCGCTGAGTTCACGTCCCTTTGCCATTCTCATGAGCCTTTTGCACTCTGGTGGTATTGGGTTTCCATCATCCCACCCTGTGACAGTTCTCACACTTTTAAAACACAGTTCAGCGACCTCTTCCTTGGTCATTTGGCATTCCAATTCTCGAAAAATGTAATTCTTACTCATTTCGCGATACTTCACAGATTAAACCCCTAAATACAAGAGGTTGCACTGTAATGATAAGATATGCACCATTGAACATAAGCAGACATAATACGCAGTAATAAACATTAAAATCTGAGGGGGTTCAGTGCCTTATTCCTGGCAGATTTTACATACGCGCTGCTTAGTTTCATTCGTTTAAGCACTTTTGAATTTGGATACACGTTAGCTCCATATAATTCACACCATTTTCATTACGCCAGTAAAACAACCTTATAGGCTCTAAACCCAGCGCACCTGTTCAAGTCGCCTTTAACCCAATTTCTAATGTTAGAACCATTGCATTGCTTTGTTCACGAAAAAGAAATTCTCATCTGATGTTAACCACTGAATTTTTAAAACGTTTAATTCCTCCTAACTTACAACAATGGCTAAAGATTCCTGTGTGCAAACTTTGTAAGTTATCCTGCTGTTGTGCTTTCAGATTTAACATACACGAATGCTTCAACTACATAACAAAATCTACGTACTTAATTTTATCCATTGTGATGCAATGCTTCCTGCGCTTGGTTGTTTCAAGCTTTAACAGCGGAGACGCCTATACCAAAGCTATCTACGAGCACATTTGAGTCTACAGGTTTGAGCACACTCTTTGGCAAACTGCGCTTCGTACTACCTGTACCTATGAACCTGCGGAGACTTAAGATCTTTAACCTAGCCATTACCAAATCTCGTTTATCACTAGCTATTAGCTCTATGTTCAACGTGACCAGCGCTCAAATCTACAAAAATCGGGCTCCGATCGTGTATAAGTGCCAACAATTCAGGTGTTTGTTTAGTGGTTATCTTCATACGTTCTACTTACTCACTAAAGTTACACACCCTAAAAGTGACAGTGCAACATTGTTGAATTAGAACTAATGAACAGTTTGCTGATGGTCCGCTACTTGGCGAGCTCATAAAGGACGTAGATTCGCTCTAATCACGACAAACAAATCCACTCAAAATTTAACTGTATATTTATACAGTTAAATTTATCTACCCGTAAAAACGGTACTTGCTGAGTAAATTACATTCAAAATCAATGCTCTGAGTTCAATTTTTAAACTTCATCTTGGTCTAATGGCGCAGTTTGCTGTATAACCGTCACTTCTAGAACAGTTTTAGGTATAGCAATTCCAACGATACTAATACTCTAATCTTCGATTACGCCAACTCTAAGGCATTTCGTATTAGGTTCGAATCACGTGTACGGATTAACATCATGAGCGCCAAAGCATTCCGCAAACTCAACATATTCCTCTCGATTTTTTGCTTGGCAATCACCCTATTGTCGCTAGTCTCTTTTGATAAACTAATGAACAAGAGCTACGTCATTAGTCCAGACAAATACCCTACACTCGCCAATACAGACAGAGATCATGATGGCGGTACGGTGGCCTCATTATATCAATCAAACAGCGGAATTGAGTTACAGTGTGACTTTAAGCGAATCTACAGCAAGCCTTTCTGTGAGGTTGAATTCGTTATATCGAAAGAAGGAAAAGGGTTAGATCTCTCTACGTACGACTCGGTAACCATTAACATGGATTACAAAGGACAAGAAAACCCAAGATTTCGCTTCTACATTCGGAACTACAACGAAGGTTATAGTGTGAAAGGCGATGCCATGTCTAACAAGTTCAATCGCTTAGACTTCTCGCTACCTGACGCAAGCCACATTGACTTAGGCTACTTCAATGTCCCTTTCTGGTGGATTGATCATTATAACCGCCCTGTCTCTGATAGCGCGGTAGACATCACGAACGCGGTATCTGTTGAACTCGGGCTTGGTGCTAGCACGCTTGCTGGACATCATTCACTTAATATCTCGAGCATTGTGTTCCACGGTAAAATCATCAGCAAGGCTTTACTCGGTGAGCTTTTAGTTGGGCTATGGGTAATATATGCCGTCTACTATGTCTGTTGTGCTCTACATATCGCTCGACGAAACAAAAGGCGCTTAGCACGGCAACAACGCCATCTAACCCAAGAGATTGAAGAGTTAAAGGTAAAGGCCACAACAGATCCGTTGACTGGCTGCAGAAACAGAACCGAAGCGCTAGATACCTTCTATGATTTCGAATGGTTAGCACAACAAGGAAAAATGATTCACGTCGCGTTGTTTGACTTAGACCATTTCAAACAAATCAACGACCAACACGGCCATGAAATAGGCGACAAAGTTCTCGTTCAGTTTGTCGCTACCACATACGAAACCCTTGGTGAACAGTATTTACTTTATCGCTGGGGCGGTGAGGAGTTTCTACTTGTTTGTCTAGAACAAACAACGCTACAGTGTCACGAATCAATCGATAACTTATACCTTGAAATGGACACAAAGGCATGGCCGAACGGGTTAACTGTGACAGCTTCTACTGGTGTCACACAGCTTAAGCAGGATGAGTCTATACGTTCTGCAATCAAACGAGCAGACAAAGCACTGTATGAAGCAAAGAACAACGGACGAAAACAAGTCGTGACGTTTTGATTCCACCTCTTCGTTTTTCACCTGCGCGTATCTAAGTCCCTTAATGCTCGTCACTTTTGCATGGCAAGTCTTCTAATCTACCTGCTCACTCTAGTGGCTGTGAACCAACTTGTTTTAAGTTCAAACCACACACTTAAATAAATCACTATCCACCTCAACACAAACCTTGTATTTGACGTACTAAAGCCCCCTCAGCTAATGCGTTCTGCTGCACTTGAAGTATGCGTATTTAAGTCTAAACAGCGATAGATGCACAGATCTGTCGCTGAATATCTTAATATCGGTGCTTGTAACAAACACTCCCACATTCAAACCACAAAACCTTACTCATGAGGCTTACCTTAATCTATTCGCTAAGAATTGAATTCACAGCGTCACGATCGTTGAAAAAGCTCGAATATTGAACAACCCATGCCTGGTGACATAAATGCTGACACCAGACATGCCAGTTGTTTAACTTTCAGATCTTACTGTAATTTAATTACAGTTAGAAACCCAAAAAAGCCCTTAAAGTTGATTACTCCGATGTAACTTACTGAATAAAATTAACTTAAGCGTTTTGGATAGGTGAAAATTCAGGACGAATAAAGTGTTGGTATGAACGAGAGAATATACTACAGTGTAATATATTTAGTTATAGTGCATTAAACGCGTAAAAAAGAAGGGCTAATGCCCTACTCTTCTTTATTACTCATTTCTTCACGAATTTGCTCAGCAACGATTTTGATAGCTTGTGCTGTGCTGACACCTTGGGTCATCATTTCTTGAATTCGCTCAACAGCTTTCTGTTGCTCTTCGTGAGAAAGGGTTGGTAAGTCGTTTAGCATGCTCTGCTCCTTTGTTTAGGAGCAGAACTATATAAGGACTGTTAGTAACTAGCAAGAAAATTGATAGATGCACCCATTGCATTTTCGTTTGTGTAGTTAGCACTTAGATCTAACTGAAACAAATTAAGAGGCGACAAACCGATACCCGCTGTGATGGTCCCTTCTGAATCAGAGTAAGCGAGGTTCTTGTAGTACCCTGCCCTTAGCTGCATTTGACGCAATAGGTCAACTTCAGTACCAACACGAATCATCTGCTCATTGTCATCAAACGAAGTAAACTTTTCAGTTTCATTCAAATCGTAATCGACACTTAACGAGAAGTAGTCAGACACGATACCCGCACCTACAGTGTAAACTGGCTCAAGCTGATAAGCGTATTTACCACCAACTTGGTGAGTGGCACCACTTGTGCTGCTAGTTAACGTTCGGGTTGTATCTTTCGTCTCAATATCTCTTGAGAACAAGTTGGTTGCAGCAACACCTACTCGGAACGGTCCGAAGAACCAAAGCGCACCTGCATCCATGTTAAATGCAGTTTCACCATTGCTGTTTTCTCTTACGTCAGAGAGATCGTAATCGTTAACCGATGCAATGTAGTTGTATGTGTAGATGCGTTGAATCTTAGGAGTAATACCAAAAGAGATGTGTTGGCCCATAAAGGTTTGGTATTTAGCAAGAGAAAGGCCAACTTCAGCTACACCAATTGAAACCGCTTCAACAGTAGACAACTCAACTTTGTCCGTATCGGAACCGGTTGTGTAAACATCAGGTGTCGCAAAAGATTCTGTGTAGGCTTTAGCAAATAGGTTTGCAGCAACAAATTGGTTAGGTAGCGCGAACGCCACAACACCACCAAGCTCTACGTTCGCCTGGTTACCATCAAGTTTGTTAAGAGCGGCATCTAAGTCTGCAGTATTTGAAGCGTCAATGACACTATCGATATTCGATTTCATATCGTTAGGATCATTATAATTACCACCAAAGCTAGGTGTAATCATACCCATATCATCATTGCGACGGTAAATGGCAACCAATGCTGGGTTATAGAATGGAGCGGTTAGGAAGTTTGCAGAAACAACACCAACACCACCCATTGCATCACCACGCGCTTCAATGGCGTAGTTTGCTGCTGAAATAGGAAGACTGGCGAATGCAATTGACGCTGCGAGTAGTTTAGTAGTTTTTTTCATGCCGTTTATCTTTGTTAGATCCCTTACATAGTTAACGGCACAATTTTAAATTACTTTAACTCTTCTTCGCTAGAAATATCATAAGTTTTACTGATAGTTTGTGCTTGTTCTATCGCTATGTCACCTTGCCAACGCGAATGCACCATAGAAACCGCCAGAACATAACGGTCATTGGGCAGATCTTCGCCTGTCAGGTTCATCGGGTAATCCGATTCATAGCTCTTACCCCACACTTGTTCATAGCGCTCGTTGACATAATCGTACAAACCGATTTCTAGCTTAGGAAGCGGACAGTATGGGTTAAGCAGGTCTTTCTTATCTATTCGCCACGTATCTTTTGAAGCCCAGCGTACTTGCTGACGCATGGCAACTTCACCCAAAATGATCCATGTACTCCAAGAGTTACCCCCTTCGCCCTTTACGTTCAGGCGATACAAGCCAGAATCGAGCTGTGACGCTAAGTTATAGCGCTTGCGGTACAAACTGACCGAGGCGTTGTTAACCACTTCGCTTTCTTTGGTGAACTCGCTATCGGAAGAAACGACTTTATCTACCCACTTTTCGAAGGTGATGTTTTGGATTTCTTGTTCAGATTCGACATCAATTGAAACCCGAAATGTGTCTCGACCTGGGCTTTGGATGATGTGTCTCTTAACAACAACCGAGCTAATCCAGTCCGGTAGCGTTTTCTTAGTGAGGGTTTTACCACAATCTTTGTTCAACGCTTGGTCGAACAGTTCATTGAGGTGCTCTTCTCGAGATTGAGAAACATTGATTTGCCAAACTTCCACTAGAGAATCAAACATCTGCGGTAGATCATTATCCAACAAATGTTTATGCACTTGAGTGAGAGCATCGCTGCTCTTAAACCAATCTGTGGCGTACGCGGTGTTAACCACGCTCGACAGTATTAATAGTGGAAGTAAGGCTTTTTTCATTACGCTTTCATCTTGTAGCCAACGCCACGTAGCGTTTCAATCTCTAGACCTGGCAGTTTCTGTCTTAACTGAAGAACGTGCGTGTCTACTGTACGTGTTGTTGGGAAGTGGTTGTAACCCCAAACGTGGTCAAGCAGTTCGTCGCGTGTAAATACGCGGCCAAGATTGCTTGCCAAGAACAGCAGAAGATCAAACTCAGTACGTGTTAACGTGACTTCTTGCTCATTAAAAAACACTTCACGTGTTGTCTTGTCGATAACAAGGTTTTGAGCGATAACTTTTGACGCGTCTTGCTCTTCAGCATCTGGTAGGCGAAGTTGAGCACGGATACGAGCAAACAACTCTGCTTCTGCGAATGGCTTCGTTAGGTAGTCGTTAGCGCCTGAATCTAGGCCCGCTACTTTGTCTTTTACCGTAACCAGTGCAGTCAGCAAGATTACAGGAATATCTTTCTTTTTCTTCCAGCTTGGAAGTGAGTCTACTGAGTCACCATCAGGAAGTTGACGGTCTAGAATAACTAGATCCGCTTGTTCCCAATAGCCTTCAACTTCAGAGATCAGTTCAGCATGTAAACATTCATACCCAGCTTGCTCTAGGCTAACTAATAGGCCATCAGCTAAATTCTTATCATCTTCAACGAGAAGCAATGTCTGTTTCACAAGGTATCTCCAAAATAAATGTTGTCGGGGGGCCGATTAACGTCATGTGACCGCCCATTTTTCCAACCATAGATTCTACTATCGTCAGACCTAAACCTAGTCCACTCTTACTAACGAATGGCTTTCTTAGTTGCCCCCAGTCTTTGCGGGACAAGTCTCCATTATCTATAACTTTGAATGTCAGCTTCTTGTCAGAAGTATTCAGTTCTAGTATCACTGGTGCGACACCGTATTTAACAGCGTTCCTGATCAGGTTATCGATACAGGTTCCTAACCAATATACGTTCACTTTCGCAGCAATATCTTGGTTGATTCGTAGCTCGATTCCAGGAGCGAAATCTTCTTCAACTTTGTACTCTAACCACTCTTGTACACTTGGTACCCACTCTGTTGCAAGTGGTTGATTGTCTGACTGTAAGTAGTCTTTACTTGCCTCTGCTAGCTGTCTTAAACGACGTGTATCTTCACACAGTCGACGGAATTCATCATATACCGATTCAGGTAAGTGTTCGAACTCTCGCCTGAACCCTTCAACAGTCAATGACAAACTCGCAATCGGCGTTCTCAGTTCGTGCGTTAAGATCTGAAGAACCAACATACGACTCTTCAATTCCTGTTTCTTACTGTTCCAACGGTATATCGCCCAACCTAGCACAAGCATGATGTTGGCAATCACCAAGATGAACATTGCGACCTGAAGCAGTTCAGAGTGATCTTCAATTTCCCAACACACATTACCACGTTGGACGAAACAGCTCTTACCTTCTGAAGATAAGCTGAACGACAACCCTGCTAACGTCGCATTTTCATGCCAGTCAGACTCTTTGTATAGGTAATATCTGTCGCCCCGTTTGACCCACATTTCATCAAGTTCAACAAACATGCTTGCGCCAGCCAGAAGCGCGGTAATGGCTTCATTGTCCATCTGCTGCAAACGAGATAGCAGTTCATCCTGTTCAGTATTTGGACGCTCTTGGATGTGCATAAAGCGTTTTAGCGCATCGAACTTTTCTGGGTATTTCTCAACGTAACGTGCTGCATAAGAGCCACCACCTGGGTGAATCAGACCGCTACGGCTAAACCAACGGTCAGATAGCTTAGTGCCTTTACACATCGCACGTGTAAACACCAAAGGCTCCGTTATTAATGGGCTTAACGGCAACTTACCGCTACAGGTTTTTGATAACTGGTATAAGCGTTGAATATCTTTTAATGGGTACTCTGCTGTTTGCGGCAGCATTGAAGAAGGCGTGATCAAACGTGTCGGATAATCAGCCTGAAGCAATCGAATATCATAAGATTCGATTGCCGTTTCATGATCAAATAGTTTGGTGAAATTATCGATACGCTCAGGCAAAGAATCAGCAAACGCGTTTACTGATACTGATAACGTAGCGATAAGAAGAGTAAATGTTCTTTTGATGATCACAAACCAGCGCAAATTCATATAGATCAAACAAATATATACCATTCGCTTTCAAAGATAAATTTTAACCGCATGAAAAACAGCAAGAATGACGACTAACTGTCATTAAATTGACTTGATTGCGCTCAAAGCGAGCGGATGTACTAGTCTAACGCATTAGAGCTAAGCCATTTCATCGTCGCTATGGGAAGCAATTAGTGCGCTCATGTTCTCTCACATTCGCACTATTTCCCCGCACTCTGTGGGCACAAAAAAGGAGCTCAATTGAGCTCCTTACTTTTGTTTCTAGAACCGACCTCTATAGGTGCTCTAGAATACCAAGACAGCTTTGTTTAGCATCGCCAAACAGCATCTGTGTATTGTCTTTAAAGAACAAAGGGTTTTGTACGCCTGCGTAACCCGTGTTCATAGAACGCTTGAACACGATAACGTTTTGAGCGTTCCAAACTTCAAGCACTGGCATGCCAGCGATTGGGCTGTTTGGATCTTCCAGAGCTGCTGGGTTTACGGTGTCATTCGCACCAATAACCAATACAGTATCTGTCTCGTCAAAGTCATCATTGATCTCGTCCATTTCAAGAACGATATCGTAAGGGACTTTTGCTTCAGCAAGCAGTACATTCATGTGACCCGGTAACCTACCGGCTACTGGGTGGATACCAAAGCGAACGTTTACGCCTTGTGCACGCAACTTTTCAGTAATTTCATGCACTGGGTACTGAGCTTGAGCTACTGCCATGCCGTATCCAGGAGTAATGATTACTGACTTAGAGTTCTTAAGCATGTCAGCCACGTCTTCCGCTGAAGTTTCACGGTGTTCACCTTGATCTTCATCGCCTTCAGACACTTGTACTTCCTGACCGAAACCACCAGCAATAACACTAATGAACGAGCGGTTCATTGCTTTACACATGATGTAAGACAGAATCGCACCCGACGAACCAACCAGTGCACCAGTTACGATAAGCAGGTCGTTTGCAAGCATGAAACCTGCCGCCGCAGCAGCCCAACCAGAGTACGAGTTCAACATAGAAACAACCACTGGCATATCTGCACCGCCGATCGACGCCACTAAGTGGTATCCGAATGCGAACGCGATAAGTGTCATCACCATCAGTGCGAACATGCTGCCATCTGCTTTAACGAACATGATCATAAGTAATGTTGAAACCACGATAGCCGCTAGGTTCCATTTGTGCTTGTGAGGAATGTTCAGTGCAGACGAAGAGATAACGCCGCGAAGCTTACCAAACGCAACAATCGAACCTGTGAACGTCACAGCACCGATAAATACGCCAAGGAACACTTCCACTAGGTGGATAACGTGCTCTGCATGAATATCAGCAGGGTTAAGTGACACAGCCGCCGGTGGATCGATGTAGCTGTTGTAACCCACAAGTACCGCTGCCATACCTACGAAGCTGTGCAGAATTGCCACCAGCTCTGGCATTTCGGTCATTTCTACTTTTCTTGCGTAGTGGATACCAATACCACCACCGATCACCATTGCAATGATGATCCACACAATACCCGCAGAGTGAGGGCCAAAGATCGTCGCGATCAACGCGATTGCCATACCCGTAATACCGTAATAGTTACCTGCACGTGCAGATTCCTGCTTCGATAGTCCAGCCAAACTCATAATAAAGAATACAGCAGCAACAATATAAGCTGCTTGTACTAATCCTTCAGACATCTGTTACTCCTTAGTCTTTACGGAACATTTCAAGCATACGTTTGGTCACGGTAAAGCCACCAAAGATATTGATACTTGCAATTAAAACGGCAATAAACGACAGGAAAGTCACGACGCCGCTTCCCTGTCCAATCTGTAATAGCGCACCCACCACAATGATCCCTGAAATCGCGTTCGTTACAGACATCAAAGGCGTATGAAGAGAATGGCTAACATTCCAAACTACGTAATAACCCACCACACAAGCGAGAACAAAAACGGTAAAGTGAGATAAGAACGCAGCAGGAGCCACCGAAGCTATCCAAGCGAATGCACCAACCGCAATGGCCATGCCTGCCGCTTTTTTAACTGGCGAAGTAGGCTCTTCAACTTTTTGCTCAGGTTTCGTTGCTTTTGGCTTAGCCTGTTGAGGTTGAGCAGAAACTTGAATTGGTGGAGCTGGCCAAGTGACTTCGCCCTCTTTAACGACTGTGACGCCACGAAGTACAACATCTTCAAAGTCGATATTGATGTTACCGTCTTTCTCTTTGCAAAGTAGTTTCAGTAAGTTCACTAGGTTAGTCGCGTACAGTTGGGAAGACTGAGTAGGTAGACGACCAACCATATCGGTGTAACCGACAACCTTCACACCATTCTCTGTTGTGATCACTTGATCCGCAACCGTGTATTCACAGTTCCCACCATTTGCTGCCGCAAGGTCCACAATTACGCTGCCTGGGCTCATGCTATCGACCATCTCTTTGGTGATAAGTTTAGGCGCAGGACGACCCGGAATCAGTGCTGTAGTAATAATGATATCAACGTCTTTTGCTTGAACCGCGTAAAGCTCTTCCGCTTTCTTGTTGAACGCGTCAGACATCTCTTTTGCGTAGCCATCACCAGCGCCTGTATCTTCCTGAAAATCCACTTCCAAGAACTCAGCGCCCATCGACTCCACTTGCTCTTTAACTTCAGGACGAACATCGAATGAACGAACAATGGCACCTAAACTACCAGCTGCACCAATTGCCGCCAAGCCAGCAACACCCGCACCAGCAACCAATACTTTCGCTGGTGGAACTTTACCTGCCGCTGTAATTTGACCCGTGAAGAATCGACCAAATTCATGCGCCGCTTCAACAACAGCACGATAACCCGCGATATTGGCCATAGAACTTAGTGCATCGAGCGCTTGAGCTCTTGAAATACGAGGCACAGAGTCCATTGCCATAACATTAATATTACGGCTTGAGAGCTGCTCCATTAATTCCGGGTTTTGAGCCGGCCAAACAAAGCTGACCAATGTTGCGCCATCTTTAAGTAGGTCGATTTCATTCTTAGTATCATCAACGATTGGAGCGTTAACTTTAAAGATAATATCGGATTTCCAAGCTTCATCTGCGCTTACAACTTTTGCACCAGCTTGTTCGTAAGCTGAATCTTCAAAACTTGCTAGCGCACCTGCTTGTGATTCAACACAAACTTCAAACCCTAACTTTAGAAGCTGTTCGACCGATTTCGGCGATGCAGCGACTCGCGTTTCACCAGCGAGCGTTTCTCTTGGTACACCTATCAACAAATTAGACTCCTTGTGTATCAATTTGTGATTATTATTCTTACCAAAGGCAAATTAAAGAGATCGTAAGCGCACTTGGCTACACCAATTTGCATAGCGATACTTTAACAATTGGTACAATGACTTATTCGTTTGTATCTAACGACAACTAATACTTCAAGCGTTTTGTTCAAAGAACAGGAAAAGTTATTACTTATAACTATTTGGATGGAATTTGAGCACTTAATTTAGATAAATGATGCCCCTCTCGAATAAAGAGGTCAAACCACTTGCCAATAATCCTTTTAATAACAACCGACTAGCTGCTCTTTGTCCCTAAAACTAAAAAGAGCTTTCAGCATATACACTGAAAGCTCTCTAAATTATGACTAGCATCAAATCTAACCCTAATTGGTTAGCTAAATATGATATCGCCCATTTGGTCGATGAACATTTGCGACTTTTTGAGCATCAATTCGTTGGCGTCTTCTTTGTTTGAAACAACATCTGAACGAATAAAACGATGACTTTTAATCTCACCATCAATTTCTTTCTCGATACGCCCGGCAACACGGTATTGACCAGATTCAGCAATGGCATCTTGATAGATATTGAACCCTTTATATTCGACTGGCTCAATCTCTACTTTTTGTTCGGTTTTTTCTTTGCCACCAAATAATCTAGAAAAGAATCCCACGTTTTTTACTCCTTAAATGACGTTACTGATACTAACCTATCATGACTGTTTACGGTTCAACAATGGCTTTTCATACCATTGCAATTCTACGTCATCATCAAAATTGTGTTGACTAAAGATCACGGGCACATTGTCCTTACGATCGCGTCGTCTGTCGTCAATAATCATACTTTCTGCATTTTTGACCGCGATCTCACTATTCCTTTTGTACAGAACCAATTTATCTTCTGGTAAGGCCGAAAGGAAATCGATATCAAAGCGAATATAGATAGGTTTTAACTGACCTAATGCTAAACATGCGAGATCAGCCAACTGCTCGTTTGTATAACTAGACACGTATTCTTCGGTAGACAATACATGGCCCACCAGCGTCTCCATATAGTTATGTACATCCACACTAATTTGCATACTACACCTCCGTTTGTAGCTCTATGTAAGATCTAATCTTCAACCTTGCCTTAGACGTCATGCCAACCTGGTTGGTTTTGGCTGTTAAAGCATTATGTCGGTCAATTTTAAAACAAATATTAAACCGTTTTAAAATCGAATATGCCCCTTAAGTATTAACCACATAGGTTTTGTTAAGTATCTATAACGACTAATTAATTTCTCATATATATTGTGTAGTTCGTTCTGTGGTTAATAGCAACCTGAATACATATAAAAGCGGTTGCACCAATAGCGACCTATGACTATGTTTTCACTCTCGTTTAAGCAAAATGCTTGGCAATCGCTTGTTTAACCGTATCCTACGTATAGTATTAATTAATAAGATCATCATTATAGTTAGGCTCACCACATAAATGGCATCTTCTTTTGTAACGTCGAGCATGTTTCGATTTTGCTTCCCTTTACTCCTTCTAGCAATTTTACTTGCAGGTATGAACAACGTCATTCTGGTGACGGATTCAAACTTAGGGTTTGCTAGCAACCTTCCGTATATTCTATTAAGCGTTGCGGTATTGCTATGCCATACATTCAGGCAAGGGCGCATGGCCATGGTGTCAGTGACCATGCTTGTCGCCTATTTTGTAATCCAAGTTCGTTTGCAAACCCCATTAAATACCGGAACGACACTATTAGAGCTCTCTCTACTCGCGGCATTAGTGCCTGTCACCTGCCTACTTGTGTACGCCTTCCCAGATACAGGCGTGAATTCTAAGTCAATGTTCTTGTATGCTCTGGTATTGGTGTTATTTGTGGTGTGGGCGCAACTTATCGTTTCTCATTTTCATGCCGGAGGTTTTGAATCATGGAGCGAAGGCATCCTCTTCACCGTCAGAGACTTTTCTAAACTGCCTTTCGTTTTAGTCTTATATAGTCTGTGTTTATTGGGTTTAACTTCGATTTTGGTTCTGGTCTACAACCGTTCAATCGATGTGGTTGTGTATAGTGCGATCCTGCTGGCGTCGAGTACCTTTATCTTTTTCGATGTTCAGTACATATCGAGCACGATGTTTTCTTTGTCAGGCACTTTAATCATTGTTTATGTGATGTCTGCTAGCCACGATATGGCATTTAATGACCAACTAACAAACATTCCAGGGCGTCACGCCTTAGAAGTCGATATGAAGCATCTAGGGCGCAAGTATTCAATGGCGATGGTCGATATCGACCACTTTAAGAAGTTCAATGACACGTACGGGCACGACATTGGCGATGACGTGTTGAAATTAGTGGCGAGCATCTTAAAAGAGACGACAGGTGGCGCTCGAGCTTATCGTTATGGTGGAGAGGAATTCACGATCATCTTCAAAGGTAAACATACCGAGCAAGTCAAAGAACACCTGGAATCGCTTGTTTCACAAGTGCACGACTACGATATGACAATTCGTAACACAAAAGAGCGACCTGATGATCATGATGAAGGCATCAAAAAGCGTGGTAAAAATGGTCAAGCATCTGAAATTGTCAATGTGTCAGTGAGTATTGGATTGGCAGACAGTACAACCACCAAGCACCCTGAAGAAGTATTGAAGCTTGCCGATCAAGCATTGTACAAAGCCAAAAAGACGGGCCGCAACAAACTCTGTATTCATAGCTAAAAAACAAAAGCCAAGCTCTATACGTGCTTGGCTATGATTCTTTGGTTAATTAGATATTTGGTGCTAAATGCAGTTCGCTTTAAACAGCAAGCAACTAGTCTTGGTTGAAGAACAGAACGAGGCTACCACCTTTTAAGCTACTCCCGTAGTTGATCGTAAAACCGATGCCTACATTATCAACCCATTCATTGAATAAGTTGGGGTTCAGCAACCAACCTACACTGCCCTCATAATACGAGGTCGTCCCCATCGACTCCACGCTGTCCCCACCGATATCAATTCTTCTAATGCTCGAATACATCGATGTAATGTTTTTATCCCAACGCACGAGATCGTAGAAGATCTTAGCTTCGTTAGCGATATACCAACCTTCCGGGTTCCCTACATCGCCGTTGTTAGCTTCTCCCCAACCAACACCATTAAAATAGTGCCAACTGGTACTCAGTTTGTATCTCCCCCAGGGATTTTTATCTTCAAAAATCAGCTTAATTTTTGGCTCTATGATATATGCCCACGCATCTGTGTTGTAATAAAGTCCATCCAATTGGTCCTGAATAGGCTCAAGTAGTGACGAGCGGTATTCAAAGTCGTTGCGATAATAAGAGATATGATTACCAATACCTGAATGAAAGCTCCAGTACTCATTTAATTGAGAGACATTAGCAAACTCGACGTAACCAGAAACCACAGACTCTTTTTGATAATCGCTTTTTATCGTCGCTGCATATTCAACGTCGTTCTCGATACGCAATGCTGATAAGCGCAACGTTATCTCTTGATGGTTGTCTTCAATGTAGTTGGGCAGCTCAAAGGTATAAGGAAGACTGAGAGATGTGATGTTTTGACGGCGACTTACCGAATCATTCGAGCCAACATCTTCATTGTCTAAACTAAAAACTTCATTTGGATCGAAGTTATTAATACCAAAAGTAAAAACATCGGTATCGTTGAGTAATACACTGGTCGCAAAACGCTGCTCTAGCTCCTTGCGAAATGCATCTGACAAAGCGTTGGCTGAAACCGTAGGTGAGGTAATCAAACAAAGCGCAGGGACAATCAGTGTCCAACGCGAATTAGCCATAGAAAATGACTTTGATTGTGGCATGTCGTTTATCACTTAAAACACTTCCTAGTTCAAACGCTACTAGGATTATAAATTCAAATTACTAAAAGAGCTCAACGGCTATCGTGTGTGCTCTAAAATGTTGCGCTGGATATAGGTGTTTCTACCGCTTTGTTTTGCTTGATACAGCGCTTGGTCGACCTTCTCATAGATGGAGGCTAAAGACTCATCGCCATTCGGCACAAACGACAACACCCCTTGTGACGCTGTCACTCTATCTGAAATCGTAGAATACTCATGTGCATAGTTCATATCATAAAGCGCTTCTTTGATACGAATCGCCTGCTGTTCTGCAGCATCACTGTCGGTATCACTCAAGATAAGCACAAACTCTTCACCGCCATAACGGCCGACAAACTCTCCAGCTCTTACAAACAGTACCTTTAGGGTATTAGCAAGGCCTTGTAAGCACTTATCTCCTTGAATGTGCCCGTAATTATCGTTGTAAGGCTTAAAGAAGTCTACATCGAGTAGAATCACCGTCATGGATATATTACGTCTTCCGTGCCACGCAATGCTCTCTTCAAGCTTAGTATCCATATATCGACGGTTGTACAATTTGGTGAGGCCATCTTCATTGGCTTGCTGTTGTAGGAGGATGTTGAGCTCTTCTAACTTGGCGGTACTTTGCTTCAGCTCACGCCTCATGTAGGCGATTCGCTGCATGGCAATCAGTTTAGAATTGAGTACGACTTTATTTACCGGCTTGATCAAATAGTCGTCACCACCCGCATCAATGGCCTTGGCTATCATCTCAGGCTCTTCGTGACCGCTCAGAAAGATAATAGGTACCCATTCAGGAAATCGTTCACGGATCTCGTTCGCTACTTCAAAGCCATCCATTTCAGGCATACTAATATCAAGCAAGACGAGCTCTGGATCAAAACCAGAATAAACGTTCAGGGCTTCTTTACCGCTGCCGACAGCTTCAACAATATGACCTAATTGTTTTAGTCGAATAGCAAGTTGCATTCTGTCTAGCTGAACATCGTCAACCAGCAATATGCGCATCGAAGATCCCTTTTCTATCATCGCATCACCTTTATCGAGTGTTGAATATTCAACGTAGCTCATTTTTGGGCTTAAATCATGCCCTAATCTCTATATTATATTGACTTTTTTACAGATCTTTTTAGCATTGTTTCTTTTTAAAGAGAAATACTATGTCAGACGCTACAAACACAGAGCAACAAGAAATCGATTTAACCACAATCTCTCCTGAACTTCGCCAAGTTATCGAATTTGATGAAGTGCCAAAAGAGATGCACTTTATGGTTACTTCTATTCATGAAGTGTCTGAAGAAGCAGTACGCGAAGCTTGGGACAGCCTGCCAGCAAGCGCACAAAATGTTTTGGACAACTTCGAGCAGTTCCACGCTCTAATCACGGTTAGCCAAGCTTTCGCTGGTGTTAACGTGATGGAAGAGTTCCCTACTCTTAAACTTCCAGAAGGCATGACTGACGAAGAAAAAGAAGAGTACCGCGCTCAACTACTAGACCAAGTTCTACACAACTGTGTAAAAGACATGGTTAAACAAATCAAGAAAGCTCGTCGTGATGCTATCTTGAAGCGTGATTTTAAAGAAGTTTTCACTAAATAAGCCGTTGCTCAACCTTAAATTAGGTTGAACGCAAACAGTGATACTGATACTAAGCCGCCTGTTGCTTTAAACAAGCGGCTTTTTTATACCCACTGCTTTTTCTATTGGTCGCTTATCTGCGACTCATCAATACTTCATGCCGCTCTTGCGCTGTGCAAATAATATGACTTTGCACTGATACAGTGTGGCTCAAAACCGAAGCTTATACCGTATAAAAATGACGCATGTTCCCATTCATGGAATCAAGATCGAGTTTTACCTAATCTAAAACCAATAACTTCAAACAAGAACTCCAAAGCAGGCAAGTCGCGTTAACTTTTAATGAGTAACGGCAATGTCTCTTTGAGCTACACTCACGCCCTTAATCTGGGCAAATACTTGCTGGCCGACTTTAAGGTCAAGCTCATCCAATGCCCAAGAAGTAATGGTTGCCCATAGATAACAGCCAGACTCCAATTCCAACTCAACCGCCACACTCTGCTTATTGCTCCCTTGTTGATGCGTCTCTACGCTTTTAATCGACACAGGAAGAATGTTACGGATTGAAGTGCCTTTTGGCTCCTCTAGCGTGATTGAGACATCATTTGCCCTGACCTGAAGCCTTACGGTAGCCCCAATCTCACTCGACACTTTCTGAACCCACAAAGACGTAGACTTTCCGAGCATTAAACGAGACAAAGCGTAATCGTCGTTGTGCTCTGCCAGTTTCGCTTCAAACAGTGAGCTTTGCTCTGAGAAAGACTGCCAAGGCTGCATCGCACGTGACGCCCATACCTGTTCGGTCACACCAGACGACACTACCTTACCTTGGTCAATGATGACCAAGTGATTCGCCAATCGTAAGATTTCGTTAAGGCTGTGAGTGACGTAAATAATCGGGATTTGTACGGTCTCGGATAAGTTCTCCAGAAACGGTATCACTTCACGCTTTCTAGGTAAATCAAGAGATGCCAATGGCTCATCCATCAACAAAATGCTTGGCCTAGATAACAGAGCTCGGCCAATCGCCACACGCTGCTTCTCTCCGCCAGATAAACGAGCCGGATAACGATCTAGCAACGAGTTTAATGAAAGCAGCGACACGATCTGATCAAAGTGCGCTTTATCTGTGCCTTTAACACCGTATTTAAGATTCACCGATACCTTCATATGAGGGAACAGCCTTGACTCTTGGAATACATAGCCCACATTGCGCTTATGCGTTGGCAAGTTAATCCCTTGTACACTGTCGAACAAGGTTGTCCCCGATACACTGATCAAACCTTTGTCTGGCTGTTTAAGGCCACTAATGGCATTGATTAAAGAGGTTTTACCCGCACCAGAGCGACCAAAGATCGCCGTGATACCACGGCTTGGCAGTTCTAAGTCGATATCGAAGAAGGTTTCACCAAGCTGCTGTTGGTATTGGAGGATCAAAGCACTCATGCGTTACCTCCCAAGCGTTGTGCCGACTTTCTGTTTAACCATTCAGACAACATCAATGAACCCAGCGCTATCACAATAGAAATCGCACACAGGCGTGCGGCTTCCATTTCAGTACCTGGGGTTTCAATAAACGTGTACATAGCCAGTGGAATGGTTTGAGTTTCACCCGGGATATTGGATACAAAGCTGATCGTAGCACCAAACTCACCAAGGCTTCGCGCAAATGAAAGCATGGTTCCCGTAATGATCCCAGGGATCATTAAAGGCAAGGTGATAGTAAAGAATACTCTGACTGGTGAAGCACCTAATGTGGCGGCCGCCTCTTCCAATTTACTATCGACCGTTTCTAAGCTTAAACGAATTGAACGAACCATTAATGGCAGTGCAACTACGACACAGGCTAATGCCGCGCCTTTCCAACTAAAGCTGAATACGATACCAAACACCTCATTCAGCCAAGAGCCGATAATGCCTTGTCTACCCATCATCACCAGCAACAAATAGCCAATCACCACGGGAGGCAACACCAAAGGTAGGTGAACAATACTCTCTAGAATGCTTTTTCCCACAAACTGCTTTTTAGCAAGCAGCCACGCGAGGCCAATCCCGATTGGGATCAGCCATAGGATGGCAAATCCAGCCACTTTCAAGCTAAGCATTAAAGCTTGGTATTCGTATTCCGATAGGTACATCATTTAACGCACTTCAAAACCAAAACTGTTCAAAATGTCCTTCGCTTGCTCGCTACTAAGGAAAGTATAGAACTCCTGAGCAACCACTTGGTCACTCAGTTTCGCTACAGGGTAACGTATTGGTGTATGCAAATCTGCCGGGAACGTCGAAACAAGACTCACTTCCTTGGATAACAGCGCATCCGTTTTGTAAACAATTCCGAGTTTAGCTTCACTGCGTTCAACTAAAGCCAGAGCCATACGAACATTGTTACTTGGTGCCAATCGACTGCTCACATTATCCCAAACACCGAGCGATTCTAATGCTTCTTTTGCATAGATGCCCGCAGGAACCGACATGGTGTTGCCAACCGCAAGCCTTTCATTATCAAGAAGTTTAGACCACTGATCACCTTTTGAAATATCAAATGAAATTGAATCTTCCTTTGGAGAAATTAGCACAAGCTCGTTCTCACAAAGATTTGTGACATTGTCACTAGAAACATAGTTTCGATCGACAAGATGAGTCATCCATTTTTCATTTGCCGAGATAAAGATGTCTGCTGGTGCACCTCTTTCGATCTGTCGTACTAATGAAGATGTGCTGGCATAGACAGGAATCACGTCAACAGAATGGTTTTTCTCAAACTCTTCAACTAACAGATTCACTGCATTAGTCATAGACGATGCCGCATAGACACGGAGTTTCTCGGCAGCCAAAGCATGAGCAGAACTCAATGAGGTGGTTAACGCTACCGCTAGAAGAGTGACTAGATTTTTCATTGCTCTCACTTATCTGTTGTTCTTTTAATTTCTTGGCCAGTTTGTTTCAGCTCAGGCCAAAGCAGGTCAAGATTTAAGTGGTCTTCGATGGCATCGGCAATTCGATTAATACCCAACTCTTTCAGTTGTTCGTGGTCAATCGCTGCTACTTCATTAGCACCTGCCCATTCACAAATCAGGGATAACGCATCGCTGTTATCCAATACACCGTGCAAGTAGGTACCAAATATCGAGTTATCTGAGTTTATCGCGCCATCAAGGTTGCCAGATTCTAACTGAACCGGTAATACCATTTCATTGACATCAGTCCTACCTACGTGAATTTCATACCCTTTTACTGGTGCTGACTTTCCATTTAGGCTTAAATTCCCAAGCACGTTCGTTAACGTTTTCTGTTGCGTTAACGTGGTTTCAGCATCAAGGTACCCTAACCCTTCACTGCTTCCCGGCTCACCTTCAACGCCATCAGAATCGTGGATAAGATTACCGAGCATCTGATAACCACCACATATGCCCATCACTTTGCCACCTAAACGCAGGTGACGCTGAATGTCTTTGTCCCAACCTTGCTGCTTCAAATAATCCAAATCGGCTCTTACTGACTTAGTACCCGGTAAGATGATCAAATCAGCGTTGTTCAAACGCTCACCTTTACCGACGTAACGAAGATCAATCGAAGGATTAAGTCTCAACGCGTCAAAGTCCGTATGGTTGCTGATTCGTGTTAGAACAGGTACCACGACTTTTAGCTTAGCCTCTCCATCGGATTCTTGAGCGGAGGTAATGGCATCTTCAGCTTCCAAATTAAAGCCATGCAGATATGGCAACACACCTATTACAGGCTTGCCCGTTTTCTCTTCTAGCCAATCAAGGCCCGACTGAAGCAACGCGATATCGCCTCTAAAACGGTTAATCACAAACCCTTTTACACGAGCTTGTTCAGATTCAGATAACAGAGCTAATGTGCCATACAGGTGCGCAAATACACCACCACGGTCAATATCAGCCACAATAATCACTGGGATATCTGCCTTTTCAGCGAATCCCATGTTCGCGATGTCATTCTCACGAAGGTTAATTTCAGCTGGGCTTCCGGCACCTTCAATCATCACGCTATCAAATTCTTCTAAAAGTCGATCAAATGAATCAATAACCGTATTCATCGCAACTTTCTTGTAATCATGGTAGCCAGTAGCATCCATATTACTTAATGCACGGCCTTGTAGAATCACTTGAGCACCGGTGTCTGAGTTGGGTTTAAGCAATACAGGGTTCATGTGAACCGAAGGTTCGATATTACATGCTTGAGCCTGAACAGCTTGAGCGCGGCCGATTTCGCCACCGTCTTCAGTCACTGCACTGTTCAAAGCCATATTCTGTGGCTTGAATGGTGCCACCTTAATTCCCTTCCTGGCCAAAACACGGCATAAACCTGCCACCAATACACTTTTTCCGGCATCTGATGTGGTACCTTGAACCATAAGGGCGTTTAATGGTGCTCGCATTCGTACTTAAATCCTTAATTTCTCAGCCCGCAGGCAATACTTCTCTTGCACCATCTTAACGTCATTGACGACGAGATGCTCAATAAAATGAATGGAAAATGAATGTGTTACTCACTCTAGATTCAAACCGAGTGTTGTTTAATAGCCTCATCGAAACAAAACGTTTCAACTAACAAACAACATTAAGGGGTTCACCATGAAAAAAACTGTATTAGCTATCGCAACCACTATTATCCTTGCTCCAACTTTCGCAATGGCTGGTGACCACAAAGACAATAAGCACGAGAGCTCTATTGCTTACACAGGACCTATTGAAACCGTTTCTGTCGCGACACTACTTGCAGACACAAGCATGTTTTCTGAGCAAGACGCAATTGTAGACGGCAAGATTGTTCGCCAGCTTAAGAACGATACCTTCATCTTCTCTGACGGCCAGAGCGAAATTCAAATTGAACTGGACGACGATATCCGTCTAGCACAACCGTTAACAGCAGATACCAAAGTACGTATCTTCGGTGAATACGAAGGTGGCAAAACACCGGAAATCGAGGTTGACCACATCCAAATTCTATAACCGACAAATTTAAAACTAACGACTTCAAATAAATTGGCCTGCATATTGCAGGCTTTTTTGTATTATACTGCCGCAAAATACATTTATATGGAGTCACCATGCTAGGTTGCACTAACAAGACTGTCCTTTTAGGACTAGCTGCACTGTGTTCATTCTCTGCGTCTGCAAACAACTTTAACTACAACACATTCGAGCTGCGCATGGGTACCAGCCCTAGTACTTTCGGTGGTGAAGTCACAACCATGTTTACTCAGAACTCACACTTTGTAGCTCGCATCGATTCAGAATTTGAAAGCGATTGGGATGCTGCTGTCGGTATGGGTTTTAACGGTCCAATTAGTCAATTTGCTGATGTGACTGGCCAAATGCTACTTCACAACATTGAGCGCAATGACGACAACCACATCAAGACTGAAATTAACCTAGGCTTAAGAGCGTGGTTAATGGCAAACGTTGAAGTTAACGCTCGCCTTGGTCAACTGATCGACAATGATGATACTCGCTCAATCGTGGGTATTGGTGCCCGTTTCCATTCAACAGAACAACTGTCTGTTGGTCTAGATATGCGCAATAACGGTACATACGGACATCAGCTGTTAATGTCTGCT
This sequence comes from Vibrio sp. IB15, assembly GCF_016406055.1. Taxonomy (NCBI): domain Bacteria; kingdom Pseudomonadati; phylum Pseudomonadota; class Gammaproteobacteria; order Vibrionales; family Vibrionaceae; genus Vibrio; species Vibrio sp. IB15. The sequence continues at coordinate 73,761 of NZ_JAEFCE010000012.1, read as the reverse complement.
CGATTCGGCTTCTAAGCTCACTATACCCCCTAATGTAAGTGGCTAATTCTTATTGATTATTCATTTACAGCATGATTTTAAGGCTAATGGGTTCTTTACCTGTTAGCCTTTTTTCGTTCTCATCTTTTACCATCAGTTTTATACAAACAGCTTCACGACACGCTGCGTTCTATTCTTGATTTGGGCCATCCAACCACATCCGCTCTAGTTCCTTTTATACAATTAAATTATTAATAAATGCCAATTGATAAAACATCTTCATTGCGGTATGGCATACCGATACTATTTGCGAAAATTTTGCTGAATATGGAGTACCTTAATGGGTGTAAGCAGTATTTCTATTAAGAACAAACTAACATTGATGTTTGTTGTCATTATCTTCGCCATGACGATGATTCAAACTTATATCACTGGCAAGCAACTGTTGAACGAAACTTACCGTTCTATCCAACAGTATTCGACCACGCTTACCGAGGCCAATGTTTCTGGAATTGAAAAGTGGATAGAAGGTCGTATTAACGTTGTAAATGCAGCGAAAGACGCGTTCAAATACACGGACGATCCAAAAAGCTATTTCACCCAAAGTACTAACGCAGGTCGATTCCAAATTGCGTATGCTGGACTTTCTGACGGCCGTTTCCTACAAGGTGTCGATCTGCCCGTACCCGAAGGTTATGACCCCCGCACTCGCGACTGGTACAAAGTGCCAATGTCTACAGGCAAAACAGTAGTGACAGAACCCTACGTCGATGTGGCAACCAATGATCTTGTCGTGACCATTGCCAGCCCTTTCAATACCAACGGGTATTCAGGTGTTATTGGTGCAGATCTTAACCTAAATACGTTGATTAACGACGTTGTAAGCATTGAGCAACCAGGCGTTTACGCATTCCTTGTCGATGGAAATGGTAAAATTGTTGCCCACAGAGACCGTGACTTTACGCTTAAATCAGTTGCTAACGTCCCACAAAACCTCTCTGCGAATAAGATCAAATCGCTATCTCAAGATCCGGGTTTTGAGGAGATGAGCATCGACGGCGCGGCGTCTCTACTTTCAGCGAAAAAAGTTCCTCATACCGACTGGTACTTCACTGTCGTTATCGATAAATCCCAATCTTTTGCTTCTTACCGCTCGTTGCTTCGCCAATCGGCCATCTTTGGCCTGATTCAGCTTGCCGTTATTGCATTTGTGGCAATGTTTGTCATTAAGAAAGCACTCGCACCCCTAACAACGTTAAGTTCAGAAATGAAAGCATTATCTAAAGGCGATGGTGATTTAACCCAACGTATTACCGTCAACAGCAAGGACGAAATTGGCACACTGGCTCATCACGTGAATGCGTTCATCGCTAAGCTACAAGAGATTGTCCGTGATATCGCAGACTCTTCTAGCCAATTGAACGAGCAATCTGAAGTCAGTACCAATGTTGCTCGCCAAACGAGCGATGGCCTAACAGTTCAACTGCATGAGATCTCGCAAATCGCAACCGCAGTTCACGAGATGTCGGCAACAGCTGAGGAAATGGCAAACAACGCACAGATGACAGCAGATTCAGCGATCAGTTCGACTGAAAACTGTGAGCAAGGCAAGCGTGTGATTATTCGTAATCAAGATTCAATCACTAACCTTGCACAACAGGTAGAAAATGCATCGGGCATCATTCAAGAGCTTGAAAAGAATGCCCTAGACATTAACACGATCCTTTCAACAATTTCAGACATCGCAGAGCAAACTAACCTACTTGCACTTAATGCAGCGATTGAAGCGGCACGTGCTGGTGAACAAGGTCGTGGTTTCGCAGTGGTTGCAGATGAAGTACGCGTGCTATCTCAACGCACTCACAGCTCTACTGATGAGATTCGTGAAATGATTGAGACTCTGCAGAAAAACAGTGTTAGTGCCGTTGAATCAATGCAGCGTAGCCAAGACTTAGCTCAATCTAGTGTTGATGATGCGAACAATGCCACCACAGCGCTTGAAGAGATCGCAACATCGATCCAGCAGATCTCTGATATGGCGTCACACATCTCGAATGCGGCATCTGAGCAAAGAACCGTGACTGGCGAAGTAAGCAAAAACATCCAATTAGTTAATGATGTGTCAGACAAGATGTCGACGGAAGCCGATAACTCGCGTCACCTTTCAGAAGAATTACGTGGCATCGCCCAACAGTTGAATACCCAAGTTCAGTTGTTCAAGTACTAACAAGATTGTTGGCCAGAAGCCAACAAAAAGCCCCCGAACACAACGGTGCACGGGGGCTTTATTTTCTCCTGGTGAAGAACCATTAGTGTCAGTTCACCTACCTCAATCAGTCTTGCATAGTGATAGTTACAGGTTAACCATCAGCATCTTTTTCTGATGATCTAGGTACTCTTCATAAGTACCTTGGAAACTCACTAATTGCTGGTCTTTCACATCAATGATGTGTGTTGCCAGTGAAGATACAAACTCACGGTCGTGACTCACAAAAATAAGCGTACCTGGATAAACCTTCAGCGCATCATTTAGCGCTTGGATCGCTTCCATATCCATGTGGTTCGTTGGTTCGTCCATCACAAGAACATTGATGTCTTGCATCATTAGCTTACCAAATAACAGACGGTTCTTCTCACCACCAGAACAGTTACGTGCTTTCTTGTTTGCATCATCAGCAGTAAACAGCAGACGACCTAGAATGCCACGTACCATTAAGTCATCGTGCTTCGCTGTACGCCACTGTGAAATCCAATCGAATATGCTCAAGTCGTTGTCAAAGTCTGCACTGCTATCTTGCGAGCAGTAGCCGACTGATGCGTTTTCAGACCATTTTACGATACCTTGGTTTTGCTCCAATTCACCAACTAGACAGCGTAGTAAAGTGGTTTTACCTACGCCGTTCTCACCGATAACTGCAAGGCGCGTACCCGCCTCAAGTAACAAATTACCACCAGCAAATAGCGTCTCGCCTTCGAAACCGTGGCCTAGCTCTTGAAGCTCAAGCGCTTGACGATGCAGCTTTTTACCTTCGCCGAAGTTAATCGATGGGCTCATACGGCTCGAAGACTTCACTTCATCAAGGGTGATCTTTTCCATCTTCTTGGCACGAGAACTCGCTTGCTTCGCTTTTGATGCATTGGCACCAAAACGGTTTACGAAGTCTTGCAGTTCGTTTATTTCTGCCGTTTTCTTCGCATTAGAAGCCAGAAGTTGTTCACGACGTAAACCCGATGCTTCTAGGAAGTACTCGTAGTTACCTGGGTAGATACGAAGTTCACCGTAATCGATGTCCGCCATGTGCGTACATACCGAGTTCAGGAAGTGTCTATCGTGCGAAATGATGATCATTGTACATTTACGCTGGTTTAGCTCTTCAGCAAGCCAGTTGATGGTGTGAATGTCCAAGTTGTTGGTCGGTTCATCAAGTAACAAAATATCTGGGTTCGCAAACAATGCTTGCGCCAAAAGCACACGCAGTTTCCAACCTGGAGCCACTTGCTGCATCAGGCCAAAATGAAGCTCTTCTTCAATACCCGCTTGGATAAGAATATCGCCAGCACGACTTTCCGCTGTATAGCCATCCATTTCAGCGAACTCGCTTTCAAGCTCTGCTACTTTCATACCGTCTTTTTCGCTCATTTCAGGCAAAGAGTAAATACGGTCACGCTCTTGTTTTACTTCCCATAACTTTCTGTCGCCCATGATCACAACGTCGATTACGCTGTGCTGCTCAAAAGCAAACTGATCTTGGCTCAATACGCCCAGTTTTTCTCCTGGAGTGATTGAAACGTTGCCCGAGCTTGGCGTTAATGCGCCACTTAGGATTTTCATGAACGTCGATTTGCCGCAACCATTGGCGCCGATCAAACCATAGCGATTGCCGTTACCAAATTTAGCGGAGATGTTCTCAAACAAAGGCTCTGCGCCAAATTGCATTGTGATGTTCGCGGTAGATATCAAAGAAGTAATTCCTAAGCGTGTACTGGATAGATCATTATTAGGTCACTGAATAAACCTAAATAAGGACTACGAAAGTATGGATTAAACAAAAACGAAGCGCGGATTATATAGAGATCTGGATCACGTTGTCGAGGCTAAACAGTAACCTGATGACGAACAGAGCCGAATTAACGATATTTACTAAGATTTTAGACCGTAATACGAAAAAATCCCCGCTAATTCAATTAGCAGGGATTCAATTTTCCAAAAGAGAAAGTCTCAGAACAAGTCTGAATCAACACAAGCTAAGTCTATTTAGTCACTTTCTTCTGAACGTACTTCTGGCTTACATCGACAACCGCAACATCTCTAAAGAAGCTTCTTCCCAAAAGAAGTGGGAAAGAAAGATGCGTTCGATCTGCAAGTGTAAATTCAGTTTTGTCTTTTAGGTCACCAATTTGGATAGAAGCAACAACCACGGCACGACGTTGTGTGCCTTCAGCGCTAGATTGTTTGATCTTCACCCAACGCTCTACAGGTAGGCTGATCTCTTCTGTTGTGATGCCATCATGTTCAATCTTGAATTTAACCCAATCTTTGCCATCACGCTCAAAATCGACGATATCAACCGCACTGATTGAAGACGTTGTCGCACCAGTATCGACACGTGCTTTAAACGCTTCTTTCAAACCTGGAACAAATACCCACTCTTCTTCACCAAGAATCAATTTACCATCACTGGTTGTTGTAGGTTTCGCTACCGGCTTTTCTTCAGGTTTTGGCTTTGCTTCTGGTTCAGCTGGTTTTACTTCTTCTGGCTTCTCAGTAGGTTCCGTTACTTTGTCGCCTTCAGTTGCGTCAGGCTTAGAAGAGTCATCAACTACTGGTTGTTCGACCTGAGGCTTTTGCTCTGGTTCAACTGGCGCTTGAGTCGTAGTTGAACAAGCAAACAGACCGCCACTAAACATTAGGATTATAATCGCTTTCCAATTATACATTCAGTCACCTCCTATTTTGATACGTTGGCTATCGCTTTTGCTACGTAAGGAATGTGGGATTCAGAAAGGCCTGCAATATTGATGCGTCCATCACCAACACCGTAGATGCCATATTCTTCACGTAATTGATTCATTTGAGTTTCTTTAAAGCCTAGTACAGTAAACATACCTTTATGGCTTTCAATGAAATCAAATTGTGACGTGTTATAAGTATTTCGCAATTCATCACATAAACTTTGGCGCAGATTTAACAAACGTTGCTGCATTTCACTCAACTCTTGCTTCCAAATCGTTGTTAGCTCTTGATTCTGAAGAATTGTTTTCACCAAAGCCGCACCGTGATCTGGCGGCATCGTGTAAGTTGAGCGAGCAAGCGTCAGTAGCTTACCTTTTGCGTTGCCAACGTGTTCGCTATTCTTACCAATCACAATCGCCGCGCCCGTTCTTTCTCGGTACAAACCGAAGTTCTTTGAGCAAGAGGTGGTAATCAACATTTCTTCCACGTTGTTCGCCATATGCTGAAGACCTTTCGCATCTTCTTCTAGCCCGTCACCAAAGCCTTGGTAAGCAATATCAACAAACGGCAAGAAGCCATTTTTCTGTGATAGTTTGGTAATTTCCTGCCACGCTTCAAAGTCGATATCCGCACCCGTTGGGTTATGACAGCAACCGTGCAGTAATACCACATCTGATGGACCCGCTTTTGAAAGGTCATCCAACATTCTTGCAGTATCAACTTGCTTCGTTTCAGGACTGAAGTAATTGTAGTATCGAACTTTTAAGCCTGCCGCTTCCATTACAGGTTTGTGGTTCACATAGCTTGGGTTTGAGATCCAAACTGTGGTGTCTGGTTGAGAAACTTTCATTAAGTCACCCAACATACGCAGTGCACCACTTGCACCTGGTGTTTGAATCGCAGCAACGCGATCCGTTGCAGAAGTCCCTTTAAGCAGGAGATCAATCATGCTTTGGTTGAACTCTTCACAGCCCGCTAGGCCAACGTAAGCTTTGGTTTTCTGCGTTTCAACAACGATATCTTGAGCCATAGAGACGGCTTTCATGATCGGTGTTTCGCCTTGGTCATTTTTGTAAACGCCAATACCTAAGTCGACTTTATCAGTACGAGTATCGCCGCGGTAAGCAACAGAAAGAGATAGAATTGGATCTAAAGTTGGTTTTGGTAGATGTGAAAACATGAAAGTCACAGCCCTTTGAAATTCAAGTAATGTACTTCACGTTAACATTATCGTAGTCAAATCAGAAACATTTTTTAATAGAAGCGCTTAGTTACCATAAGTAATCAGAGCTTGGTCATTTTACGTCGATATTTAGCGTAAATTTCAAACAACCATTTGTACTTTTACCAGTTAAAGCCTACCTGCATCGATTCAGTGCTCATTGTGGACACCACGTTTGAATTGCCTTGGTGTCATTCCCGACCACGCTTTAAATCGAGTACTAAAATTGGCGGCGTTCGGATACCCAACTATCTCGCCAATGTGTTGAATGGACCAATCGCTGGATTTCAACAAACGAGCCGCGTACTCCATCCTCATTCGCATGATGTGTGTCATAGGACCATGCGAATAGTAACGCTGGCATAAGCGATGAAAATGCGGTTCTGAACACGGAAACAGGCTTGCCAGTTCATGCACGTTCCACTCTTTGTGAAGCTGCTTTTGAACGCCGTCGAACACTCGTCTCAAACGAATCAAATTTCTTGATTGTTGCTGCGGAACCGGCGCGTTAATCATGAACTCGATTTGAGCCACACTGTGATTGGCAATCGCTCCACCTAAATCAATTGGCAAAGCAATACTTCTTAGCAACGTATGTATGCAAGATGAGACGACTTCTGCAGCTGGAGATAACGTGTAACTCACCTCATCAGTAACGACATTCTCCCATTGCTTATCATGCGATAGGAAGATCCACGCTATCTGCCATGTTTCTTCTTCAATACCAAAACCGTTCTCAACGCCTGCTGGCACAGTAATGCACGACCCCGGCTCTAGAATATATCGACACCCTTCACTTTCGAGGCACCCTTTGCCTCTTACGGTGTACAGAAGCATATGTTTTTGTTGGTTCTTTCGATAAACAGAAAAGAAATCGCGGCACGATGCTGTCCCACATTGAACGATACCCAGCTCTTCAAATGCCAATACATGGCTTTGATCGACAAACTCTTGATGCGTTTTTTCAGAGATGTCGTAACGTTCTTGTTTATCACTCATACCACTGTTAACTCATTCAATTGGCCAACACATAAAAGTAGATAGTTTGGCAAAAGTTTGTGATTAACCTGAACAATACAGCTAAAACAAATGCCGATACACTTCTCGCATATTCACGACAGGGGAAATGCGATGCTCTCGACATATCGTCATTTAGACAAAGATTTTTGGCAAAAGTTACTGCACATCGGTTTACCTGTGTCTCTGCAAACCATGTTGTTTTCATTGCTCGGCGTAGTCGATATTTTCATGGTCAATCAGCTTGGTTATGCGGCAACCGCAGCAGTTGGTGTTGGCAACCGTATCTTCTTCTTTAACCTAATCATGGTATCGGGAATCAGCGGTGCAGTCAGTGTGCTAGCTTCGCAATATTTTGGTGCGGGCGATTTCAATGGGATTCGACGTGTCTTGTCGCAATCTTGGGCCTTGTCTATCTTTGCCATCATCCCTTTTATTTTGATTTACACATTAGCTCCTGAATCAGTCGTGTCTGTGGTGGCCTCAGACCCTGATTACATCCGCTTGGCAACGGATTACCTTTGGATAACAGGAGCCAGCCTTATTGGTACGGCAATCGTTGTGCCGCTAGAAAGCGCACTGCGATCGGTTGGTGAAGCCAAATTGCCCACCAAGATCAGTATTTGGGCAATCATCGTCAATGCGATTCTCAATGCTCTGCTGATCTTCGGACTATTTGGCTTTCCAGAACTAGGCGTGGTTGGCGCAGCGATTGGCACCACGGCTTCTCGATTCTTTCAGACGATTGCATTGCTTGTTATGGCGAGAAAACATTACGCGCATCTATTCCCTACGATTGAGAGTTGGCGTGATGCAATATTACCTAAGCACAGAAAGAAGTACTTCAAGATTGCGATTCCTATGCTGATTCACGACACGGCATGGGCTGGTGGAATACTGATTTACAACGTTATTGTAGGTCAGATCGGGGTTGGTGAACTTGCGATCATCTCACTGCTATCTCCAGTGGAAAGTATCTTAATTTCAGCCTTCTTAGGTTTTGCCGTCGCTGCTTCGATCATCCTTGGTAATGAGATTGGTGCTAAGAACTATCAACGTGTTGAAAACACCGCTTGGGGCTATGTATTTGTAAGCTGTGCGCTTGCGACACTATTGGCACTGCTGTGTTTTATCGCCAAGCCTGCCATTATTCAATTAATCGATTTAACGCACCTAGAACTCAAAGATACAGCGGTCAACGTAGCCTTGGTGATGGCGGCAGGGATGATATTGAGAGTGTTCAACATGGTTGGCATCGGAGGTGTTTTAAAGAGTGGTGGGGACATCAACTACAGCATCTTTATCGACATATTCGGCCAGTGGGCGATTGGCATCCCCCTCGCCTACTTCACCGCTTTGGTGCTTGGCTGGTCTTTAGAATGGGTGTTGATGATTGTGTTACTGGAGGAGCTGGCGAAGATCGCGTTAACTAGCCAGCGAATTCATTCTAAGAAATGGATAAACAACCTCATAGAAGAGCCTAACCAACTAGCCACTTAATATTTATTTGAACCACTAGAACAAACGAAAAGAACTCACACCCAAGGGCTGATTGATTGCATTGCGCTAACCATGATGCCCTTTTTCGTTTTACAAAAATACGAAGTGACGACAGCCTTAGATATCAGTGAATCGATGGATAATTTGGTTTGAACTGCCACGCCAATCCAACATCGGATCCGCTTTATCTTGCTCAAAGCGACCATCAATCAAAGTATCGACATATTCCAGCACTTGCTTCTGCTTTTCATCGAATTCGTCTAGCTCGTAGCCCGTCCACATCCAGATATCTTTGCCTTCGCATTCAGCTTTTACACGCTGAACAAGCTTAAGCACCTCAGACACATTCGCAGGATGCAGAGGATCACCACCAGAAAGCGACAAGCCACGACGTTTGATTCGCGGGTCATTCAGATCGGCAATAATGTGGTCTTGTAATTCTTGAGTGAACAAATGCCCAGAATCCAACCTTTGCGTCGACTGGTTATAACACCCACGGCACTGGTGCACACAACCCGATACGAACAAGGTGCAGCGTGTTCCGGGGCCATTTACAACGTCGATTGGGTGATATTGATGATAATTCATAAGGCAGTATTGAGCACTCGTGATGGCTTAGTGGTTTAACTCGAAAAATAGCGAGAAGTGAAACAAATGAATTGGTATCGACATAGCGCCGATACTAATCTTATTTCTTAGAAACGTAGCTCTTCTAAATAAGCTAGCTATTGATCTTAGGGCTTATTAAAGATGCTTCACGCGGCGTTTAACTTCTTCTTGCTTACCGAAGTTAAATGGGCGTGCGTCTGGACTACCAAGGTAACCACAAACACGACGTGTTACCGATACTTTGGTTGAGTCATGGTTACCACACTTAGGACACGTAAAGCCCTTGCTTGTACAGTCAAACTCACCGTTGTAACCACACTCGTAACACTCATCAATCGGTGTGTTGGTGCCGTAGTAAGGAACACGTGTGTAGCTGTAATCCCATACGTTTTCTAATGCTTCGATGTTCTTCTGCATGTTAGGGAATTCGCCGTAACAGATGAAACCACCGCTAGAAATTTCAGGATAAGGCATCTCGAAATCGATCTTGTCGTATGGGTTCACTTTCTTCTGCACATCTAAGTGGAAGCTGTTTGTGTAGTAACCACGGTCTGTTACACCATCAATCACACCAAACTCTTTGGTATCGATGCTGCAGAAGCGGCTACATAGGTTTTCACTTGGTGTGCCGTATAGGCTGAACGCGTAACCTGTCTCTTTGGTCCAAGATTCCACTTCACACTTCATGTACTCCACCAGCTCAAGCGCTTGAGCACGCATTTCGCCATCGTCGTACAAGTGAACGTCAGTACCGTATAAAGCAGTCATTGCTTCGTGGATACCAATGTAACCAAGAGAAACAGATGCACGGCCGTTCTTAAAGATATCAGCAATAGAGTCGTCTGCTTTCAAGCGAACACCACATGCACCTTCCATATATAGGATTGGAGCAACACGCGCTTTCACGTTTTCTAGACGAGAGATACGAGTTTCCAATGCGCGACGAGCAAGCTTCAGTTTTTCATCAAGCAACTCGTAAAACTTAGCCATATCTTGTTTTGCGTTGATCGCAATACGTGGCAAGTTCAAGCTCACAACACCTAAGTTGTTACGGCCTTCATGGATAAGCTCGCCGTTTTCTTCGTATGTATTCAAGAAGCTACGGCAGCCCATAGGTGTTTTGAATGACCCTGTCACTTCTACTACTTTGTCGTAGTTAAGAATGTCTGGGTACATGCGCTTAGACGCACACTCAAGTGCCAGTTGCTTGATATCGTAGTTTGGATCTTGTGGCTGGTGGTTCAAGCCATCTTTGATTGCAAATACCAGTTTAGGGAACACGGCTGTTTTGCGGTTCTTACCCAAACCTGCAATGCGGTTTTTCAAGATTGATTGCTGAATCAGTTTCGAGCCCCAGCTTTCACCTAAACCAAAACCAAACGTCACGAATGGTGTTTGACCATTAGCTGTGTGCAAGGTGTTTACTTCGTATTCAAGAGATTGGAATGCGTCGTAGCACTCTTTCTCAGTACGAGAGATAGCAAACGCTTCTGGGCTATGAATGTCCCACTCTTTCGCTAACGATAAATGCTTCTCGTAGCTCGCCATTACGTAGGGTTCAAGAACCTCGTCGATGCGGTTGATCGTTGTACCGCCGTAAATGTGGCTCGCCACTTGTGCGATGATCTGCGCTGTTACCGCTGTTGCTGTAGAAATAGACTTAGGCGTATCAATTTCCGCGTTACCCATCTTGAAGCCATGCGTTAACATGCCTTTTAGATCGATAAGCATACAGTTAAACATTGGGAAGAATGGTGCGTAGTCTAGATCGTGGTAGTGAATATCACCACATTCGTGAGCATGTACGATATCACGTGGCAAAATGTGAGTTTTCGCATAGTGTTTAGCCACGATACCCGCCAACAGGTCACGCTGAGTTGGGATAACTTTGCCATCTTTGTTCGCATTTTCATTGATTAGATCAACATTGCTTTCTTCGATCAAACCTTCGATCTCACGAGTTAAAGCGCTTTGCTTTTCACGTGCGATATCGCGATCATGACGATATTCGATGTATGCGCGTGCTAAAGACTTATATGGTCCCTGCATCAGCTCATTCTCGACCATGGTTTGAATTTCAGAGATATGAACTTCACCGTAGTCTTCGAGCTTCAACTCAACTGCTAATGCCACATTCAATGCATAAATAGCAATTTCCTTATCGGTTTTGTCTGATGCTGCTTCCACTGCAGCCTGGATGCGATCTCTACTGAATGGAGCTCTTGAGCCATCACGCTTGATTACGATTGATTTCACCACTTCTCCTTACTCTTGAGGTATTCACAGACTTATCCACAAACACACTATATAGAGCGATTTACCGTTAAACTAACACTAGATATTGTGGCGTATTTAACGAGAACCACCAAACTTGAGTATTGATTTGGATCAATAAAAAGAGAACGCTGACTAAGATCAATTCAATATTATTACGCTAGTTCTCAACTCGAAAAGAAACAATGTAACAATAAAAAAACTGCTAAAAAGAGTTGAATTTTTAGTAAGTGTTGTAGGATAACGGCTCATCAATATTGGTCGACAAGTTTAGGGATATTTGGGATGAAACGACTTCAAAACTGGATAATGTTAGGTTGCTTACTCAGTAGCCAAGCATTTGCTGAACCTTTAACCATATCCAGTTGGAATATCGAATGGTTATCAACCAACGAGGCTGTGAATAAGTTTTCTGACAAACGTGATCAAGCTGATTTCGACAAACTTGAAGAATACTTTCAATCCTTAAACGCCGATGTGGTTGCGTTTCAAGAAGTCGATGACATAAATGCCATTCAGCGTGTGGCTGGTGATCAATACAAGATATTGATGTCTAACCGAGCATTACCAGAAAACAGTAACCGCCAATTTAAAGAAGTGAACCAATACACTGGGTTTGCAGTTCGTAAAGGGGTAACCCTCACCGACCACGCTGACTTTCCTCTGGAATCGAGTTCTAACAGCAAGCTTAGGTTTGCCAGCTATATCGTTATAGAAACAGAGACTAAACCCATTCATATGCTATCGGTACATTTAAAAGCGGGCTGCAGCGGCGCTTATAAGTCCAACCGAGACTGCTCACGCTTAAAAGAGCAAGCTCAGCAATTGAATAAATGGATAAAGCAGAGAGAGCGCAATAACGAGGACTACGCGATTCTTGGCGACTTTAACCATAACCTCGCATACTCACGAGATTGGATGTGGAAAGAGTTAACACAATATACTGATGCGCAGTTAGCGACACGAAAGACACGCGCAGACTGCAAAGTACGCTCTAACCGCAACAACCATCGCACGCATCAGTTCCGCTCTGTTATTGATCATATTGTGGTGAGCGAATCATTGAATGCAGCTCCTGCTAAACAACAGGTATTTGAAACGCAAGATGTGCTGGACTACAAACTCAGCGACCATTGCCCAGTATCAACGACCATCAAACAATAGATAGATCTAAAAAGAGGCTGACTGGCTTTTTACTCAAAAGCGAGTCGACCTCTCAAATACTTATATCAAGCCAATTAGACACACGATAGGTTTACCCTAACAGGTTTTATTCGTTCGACCTGCAAGCCACATTCCCACCAGCATGCTGACCATAAATACCCATACGGTTGGGTTACCGCCACTAAGACTCGTCACCGCAGGACCAGGACAAAAGCCAGCAAGCCCCCAACCTAAGCCAAACGCTGTAGAACCCACAATCAGTTTTCTGTCGATTAGTGGATTGTTTCGGCTATCTAATCGCTCACCATTGATCGCTTTATCGCGCTTTTTAATGACTAGATGATAAAACGGCGCAAACACCATCAGTGCCCCCCCCATTACGAATGCCAGACTTATGTCCCAATCACCTGTAATGTCTAAGAAGCCGAGTACCTTGTTAGGATCGACCATGCCTGAAATGATCATACCCGAGCCAAACAAGACTCCAGCAAACAAACCAACAACGATAGTAAATGAAGAGTTTTTCATTATGCCCCCAACCCCATTGGGCTCTTAACAAGCACAGTAGCCATTGCGACACCCATGAATACACAGGTCGCGATAATTGAACGCTTAGATAAGCGCGCCATGCCCACAATGCCATGTCCGCTTGTACAACCATTCGCTGTTTTAGTGCCAAAGCCAACTAACAGACCTGCGATAACTACCACTACGAGATTCATCTCTTCCAGTTGTGGGAGTTGGTAACCGGTAGGAATCAACAACCAACCACTTACGACCATTCCAACAACAAATGCGATGCGCCATTGCTTTTCAGTTTTGTCTGTATCCACGCTTTTACTTTCTTTGTTGCTAGCACGAACTGGCAATAATCGACTGACAATTCCACTAATACCAGCGACTCGACCAATCCCGAGCATTAACACAATGGCCGACATGCCCAACAGCATGCCGCCGAAAAACGCATCCCAAGGAATCAAACTCAACACAGACCACTCCTATCCACAAACATAATAACTCTCAATCACAGTAAATTAGAGTTTACTAATAAGTATAAATTAGTCAATGCTAATGTAAGTTATCCCATCTATACCCACAATCGGTTCCTTGTCATTTAGCTAGCTGTGAGCTCCCAACAAACAAAAAGCCCTTAGGCGTTAACCTAAGGGCTTTTGATTTCATTTGAGCTGTATCAGCTACTTAGTCTTGTTCTTTTCAGCTATCCACTGTGACATGTACTTGGTGCTTGCCATGGTGTGGTGCTTGAGCATTGAACCGAAGAAATTATCTAATCGATGCGAATCAAGCTCAGAAACCAACGCAGTTATTCGTTCGATCAGTTGATTGCCTAACTTATCTTGCTCGTAATGCGCTTCAAGAATAGAGTGACACTGACTTTGGGCTTCAAGCCACTTTTCTTCATCGCGATAAAGCTCAACTGCTGCAGTCACAAACTCATCGATATCATCAGCCACCGCACCCGGCCATTGCAGTTCACCTTGCGGTAGCATGCCTTCACTGCCGATCTCGCTGGTCACATTCGGGGTTTGTAGCTTCATCGCGTCAAGCAACTTACCTTTAATGCCCGCACCAAAACGTAATGGCGCAACACATACACGTGCCTCTTCCATAACTTCTTGAGCATCTTTCGCCCAACCTTTGATATGGAAACCGGTTTTAGGATTGTGCAAAGCGGTTGCTTTTGGCGGAGGATAAGATCCATAAATATGAAGTTCAGTGTCAGGCAACTGCTTACGAATCTTTGGCCAAATCTTCTGTAGCTGAAGCACAGCATCCCAGTTAGGCGCATGCCTAAAATTACCTATCGTCATGAAATGCTTACGTTCTTCATAACTTTTCGTGCGTTCAGGCAAAGTATTAAGATCAACCATGAAAGGTAGATGATGTAGAAGTTTTGGATCGATATTGAACTCAGATTGGAGCAGCTCCATCTCGTAGCTTGAAATGATCAACGAAAGATCACAGCGCAGAATCGCGGCAATTTCACGCTTGGCCAGATCACTGTAAAGATGCTCTTTCGTCAGATCTGTCTCTTTTTTAACAGCTTCATGTCGAGCATTACGTAGGAACTGTAAATCTTCAGTATCCAATAGCTTAAAGGCATTAGGGCATACCTTCTCAACACGCCAACCAAATTGTTCTTCCATCATAAAACGGTCAAACATGACAACATCAGGTTGTAGCTGTTCGATGTACTGATCAAAGCTATCGCAATTCAGTTCAATAGATTGGCTCGTGATACCCTCTTCAGAGAGATCAATCATATGCTCGGTCTCTTGAGCAGGCGTTGCGAATTCAACAGACCAGCCTTGTCGCTTAAACAGGCGTAAAAGTGACATCATATGGCTGCCAGCCGCCGATGAATTCGGTTCTGGCCAAACGTAGCCAATTGCTAAAACTTTCTTCAAAACACTTCCTAAGAAATAACAAAAGGGACTCTAGAAGCCCCTTATTGAACATTTACTGATAATTATAATAAGTTCTAAGAACTCAGCGATTCGATTCGCTCACCGACATTGCGAGCTATCATAAGCACTTCATCCGCAGAGTACAGATTTGAAATCGTGGTTTCGACTTCTGCACCCAATGTAGATTGATACAGCTTTTGTGCAAAGTTGTCCGCCCTGGTGGTCACTAATAAATGTTTTAGTGTCGAGTCTTGCTCTGCAAGTTTCTGCTTCACTAGCGGCAAAGAATCTAGAATCAGCTTTTTACCCAACCCTTGCCCTTGCGCACTCGGTAACACAGCAAGTTGCTCCAACTCTAAAACAGCTTCAGGCCTAAACCCGCTCTTTTGAACCCATATAATGTAACCAACAATCTCACCTTCACTTTCTGCAACAAAGTTAAGAAAGCGTGGCGCAGCATTCAAGTTACATTGTAACCAACCCATCGAGTTTTGTTGTCGAACAAAGTAGCTTGGTGAACTAAAGCCGCCCCATCGAGGTCGGCTTTCTGCATTAAACGAACTTGCACCATGCTGCTACTCGTTCTCAGAATTGGGACGCGTTTTACAGTGTAAAATGGCTCTTTCTAAAAGCTCTAAAGCCGACTTATCCGCTTCTGGTAGCTTAGCATCCGATTGACCTAGTGGTTCAACACGGCTACCCCATTTAATATGACCAGCACCCCAAGTTAAACCGGCACCGAATGCCGCTACAAGGATGTTTGAGTTAGGTTTAACAAAGCCTTGCTCTAACGATTCACACAATGCAATTGGCACAGTCGCAGCCGACGTGTTGCCATAGTTTTGAATGTTCACAAACGCCTTATCGCGCTCAATACCCGCCATGTCACACAGAGTTTGAATGATTCGGATGTTTGCTTGGTGTGGAATCACAACATCGATGTTGTCCGTTGAGATGCCAGTGCGGCTCAATACGGTGTAGGCAGCAGCACCCATACCTTTAACTGCACGCTTGAAGATCTCTTTACCTACGAAATCGAAGTCCCAGTAACCGTTATCAGCCGCAAAACGGTCCATAGAAGTACCGAACTTAGGTACTGCTAGAATATCTCGGCCTTCAGCATCACAGCCGATTTGCGCTTCTTGGAGGCCAACTTGCTCTTCAGTGCGAGAAAGTACGACTGCACCCGCACCATCACCGAATAGAACCGCAGTATCACGCTTGGTCCAGTCAATGAAGAATGAAAGACGCTCTGCACCGACAACGATAGCGTTGCGGTAATTGCCCGCCTGAATCAATCGAGTTGCAGTTTCAACACCGTAGATGAAGCCCGTACACGCTGCATTAAGGTCAAAAGCTGCTGCGCTCTTGATACCTAAGTTCTGTTGAACTTTCGATGCAGTGTTAGGAATAAGAGAATCTGGGCTACACGTCGCAACGATAACTAGATCGATGTCTTCAGCCGTTAGGCCAGCACACGCCATTGCGTGTTGAGCAGCAACGGTCGCTAGCTCAGAGGTATTTACATGACTGATACGACGGTTTTCGATACCAGTTCGAGTACGAATCCACTCGTCAGACGTATCAATGAATGTGCTTAAATCATCATTGGACAGCACGGCTGGTGGCAGACACTTTCCCCAGCCCGTAATTTCGGCGTAAAATTTTGTCATCATTTACCTGTTTATTGTTTGTTTTTATTTAAGTATCGTATTCATGTTTTAAACAGTATAAGCGTTCCGTACGTGATTCGTAAATCGCGTTAGCCACGGAGATGCAATAAAAAAGAGAAAGTTATGTCTACATTCAACACTCGTTGCCCTTCTTGCGGTGGCGTAAACCGAGTTCCTTCAGAAAGAATTTCAGAAAGCCCTACTTGTGGTAAGTGCAAAAATGCACTTCTAGACGGTGCACCAATCGAAGGTACATCACTGAACTTCCAATCGATTTTGAACAGTTCACAACCTGTCGTTGTCGATTTTTGGGCGACATGGTGCAACCCATGTGTAGGTTTCGCACCTGTATTTAGCGATGTCGCTAAAGAGCGCGATGGCGATGTTCGATTTGTTAAAATCGATACCGAAGCTCAACAGCAACTGGCGGCTATGTATCAAATCAGAAGCATCCCAACGGTGATGGTATTCAAGAACGGTCAGCGTGTTGATACGATCAACGGTGCCTTACCAAAAGGTCAATTTGATCAATGGCTTAATCAAGCTTTGGCTAAATAAGTTTGCCTAAGATCATTCATTAACCGGCAAACAAAAATAGGTTATGAGCCCTTAACAAATAAGGCTTCATAACCTATATTAAGACAACAATTTATCGTAATTGTATTCTAAACACTCAATTCGTGTTCTGCTTTCTCGCCTGCTTCATGCTTGTTCAAATCACTCTTCTGATTCAAGTCGCTTTGTTCACTCAAACCATATTGCTCTTTGATCTGGTCAGCAATCTTCTCTGCGATCATGATAGTTGGCGCGTTGGTATTCGCTCCCACGAGTGTCGGCATAATCGAAGCATCAATGACTCGTAAACTCTCCATCCCATGAACTTTCAAATCTTTGTCCACTACTGCCAGTACATCATCGGCAGTGCCCATTTTACAGGTTCCTACAGGGTGGTACTGGGTATCTGAACGATTGCGGATATCTTGTTCAATCGCCTTGTCATCATTGGCATCAACCGGATAGAAAGCGTCACCACGAATATCATCGAACGCTTCGCTTTCTAGCATCTGATATTGCTTCTTCCACCCTTTAATCATGATTTCCATGTCATCAGGATGACTGAAGAACGCAGGGTCGATCTTTGGTGGATCGTAAGGATCAGAGCTATTGAGTGTCACGGTGCCATGGCTTTTTGGCCTCAGCAAGGTGACATGTGAGGTAAAGCCATGACTAGTATGGATTTTTCTCGCGTGGTCATCCACTACAGCAACGACAAATACAAACTCCAAATCCGGCACTGCGATATGATCATCAGAACAAAGAAAGCCAATGCCTTCCGCAAAGTTGCTGCTCATTTTCCCACGGCGCTCTTTGTGCCACAGAGGTAATGCTTTGGTCATTTCAGCGGCCATTTGCAACGAAATACCGAAGGTTTCTCGCTTTTCGCTGCACTTATAAGAGTGCACCAAATCAATATGATCTTGCAGGTTCTTTCCAACTCCTGGCAGCTCATGGAGTTGCTCGATACTATGTTCCGCCAACTCGTCTTTAGCACCCACACCTGACAGCAACAACAGTTGAGGAGATCCGAAAGCCCCTGCAGATAAAATGACTTCCTTGTTACATCGAATCTGATAGCGATTACCGTTAGAAACGTATTCAACTCCAACCGCTTTCTTACCTTCAAACAAGACTTTATGAGTCGTCGCTTTAGTTACGACAGTTAGGTTGGGACGCGATAGGTTTGGCGTCAAATAGGCTTTGGCTGCACTGCATCGTTCACCATTTAACTGAGTTACCTGAGTCGGCATGGCACCAAACTGAGCGGCTCCGTTGATGTCTTCATTTCGCGGTACACCGATCGATTCGCACGCGAACAAGTAGCGCTCCAACATTGGGCTCGGTGATCTAAGGTTTGCCACATTCAAGGGACCTCCTTGACCATGGTACTCATCTTTGTGCACTTCGTTGTTTTCAGCTTTCTTAAAGTAAGGCAGGCACGACTCATAGCCCCATCCAGCATTACCTAAACCTTCCCAAGTGTCATAGTCATAGCGATGTCCACGCGCGTACATCATGGCGTTAATAGAACTCGACCCGCCTAGCGTCTTACCTCTTGGCTGATAACCTTTACGCCCACTTAAGCCCGGTTGCTCAACCGTCTCAAAAGCCCAGTTATTGAGCTTGGTCGGCATCATCGCCACAACGCCAACTGGAGTATGAATAAAGGGGCTCGTGTCTTTGCCACCAGCCTCGAGCAAGCAAACGGTAGTATTTGGGTCTTCTGACAATCGAGAAGCCATCACACACCCAGCTGAGCCGCCGCCTACAATAATAAAGTCATAGTTATCCATTGATTGTCTCCGCAACTTCTAAAGGATGTAGCTCTCGCTTTAAGATTTTTCCTGTTGCCGTCATGGGTAACGCGCTACGAATGAATACTTTACGAGGGTATTTGTAATCGGCCAGTTGTTCTCGACACCATGCCATTAACGCTTTGCTGTCACACTGTGTATGCTCGTGTAGCACAACATGGGCATGAATCTCTTCCCCCAACTGCTCATGATGTTCACCAACCACAGCCACCATTTCGACATCCGGGTGACACATCAACACTTCTTCGATCTCTCTCGGGTAAACGTTGTAACCACCACGGATAATCATGTCCTTCACACGATCAACAATAAACAAATTGCCGTGCTCATCCACACGCCCGATATCACCCGTTAAAAACCAGCCATCTCTGATTGCCTCTGAGGTTGCTTCTGGTCGTTGATAATAGCCTTTCATGACACTTGGGCTCTTAATGCACACTTCACCCCAACTCTCCCATTGCGACCGAGTTGCCTTGCACATCAGTAATTTTGATAAGATGACCACATAGCGGTTGGCCGACACTACCAGATAGTCGATCACCATCAATGTGATTAAAGGTCGCGACTGGCGCTGTTTCAGAGAGCCCGTACCCTTCCAATACTGGCAGTTCAAAGCGCGACTCAAACTGGCGAATCACCTCAAGTGGCATAGACGCCCCTCCAGACACGCCTAACCTCAAGCTATGCTTAACCTGCTCAGAACGCTTGCTTGTTTTTTCAGAAGCATCAGGAGATTCTTCTCCCGCTCTGAGCAGTGCGATATACATGGTAGGAACGCCAGCAAACACGCTTACTTTGTGGCTAATGATCTGTTCAATCACTAATGATGGTTCGAAGAGTGGAATCAAGACCATAGTTGAACCCGTCAACACACTCGCGTTCATCATTACGGTTTGACCAAAACTATGGAACAGAGGAAGTGTTGCCATTGTGGTATCACTGTATTCCAACCGCATTAGATACTGTTACGACATGGCATTGGTTTGCATGTTGGTGTGTGAAAGCTCAGCGCCCTTTGGCTGGCCTGTTGTACCGGAGGTATATAGAATTACCGCGGTATCATCACCATGACACGCTACAGACTCAAATGAATCCAAAGGTTGTGCCAACCAATCTGCAATCGTTTCTTGATGATCATGGTTTTCTAACAGCATGAAAGTTGCGCCGTTTGGTATTGGCATAGACACGAAGTGTTCGCAGTTATCGGCCTGTGCAAAACCTTGTAATCCATAGCGCCCAATGGGTAGCTCTTCACTGCCCTCAAAACAAATGTAGGCCTTCGCGTCGGAGTCATTCAAGTGATAAGCAATTTCTCTCGTCTTAAACAACACATTTAAAGGGACGACAACGCAGCCTGCTTTTAGAATGCCGTAATAGGCAATGGGGAAATAAGTCACATTAGGACAAGACAGTGCAACCTTATCCCCTTTATTTAATCCAAGTCGCTTTAGATTTGCCGCGACCTTACCAGCAAGTTGTTCCAACTGAGCGAAGCTGACTTCATCCGTGCCCATACGCAGAGCGGCTTTAGTTGGAAACAGCGAAGCGCTACGTTCCAAGTTAACAGCAAGATTGTGCATCCATGATCTCCTTATTTGGCTAGACCTAGCGGTCACATTCGCCTTAGACGTTTTAATCGTTGTAATAAGTGTTGTCTTTATTGCTATCAGAGCCTGCACATTGGCGTGTCATGTAGGTAAAAGTATTTATTGAGCAAAATGTTTGAGACGCTCCAAAGTGCAACTCATCAAATTACAACATTTTGATAACATCTCGAACAGGTTTCAAAAAGACAAAAACCGGTGATATTCGGACATGGCTCAATCAGACCTTGTAAAACCTTGCACACATAAAGCAAAAGTTTGAACAAGCTTGGGAAAGTGAGAACAAGCAACAGGCGCAAATGTTAAAAGTTCGGTTAAGATGACGATATTCAACAAGAGGCACCCTATGGAATACACCGCAGTCTACGAACCCGATATGCAAGCATTCGGTATTCTTGACCTTCAACTACTACATCGTTACATGTCACCGGCTCTCAGTATCGAAGCGTTGTTGGAAGGCAGTAATATTGATGATCTTCAGCTCAATACGCCAGATACTCACATTACTTTGGCGCAAAAGTTGGCGGTGTTCAGTAACGCATTAGCGAATACGGATGAAGGCGGATTAGGTTTACGGGTTGGTCAGCAGGCCCGATTTAGCGACTTTGGAGTGTTGGGCTATGCGGTGTTCAGTAGCGAAACGCTATTAGATGCTTTGCTGATCGGATTTAAATATTTGCAACTTGCCGGCCCCGTGCTGAGAAAGACCATGTCTGTAGAGGATAACGTTGGGTACTTTCGCGCAGAACAACTGATTGACTTAGACTCTGTGCTGCCATTTTGTTGCGAGTATTGGTTTGCGGCGATCCAAAGCCTGTGTGAAGAAGTGCTGCAACAGCCCTTTCCATCACAAGTGATCCGCTTCCCTTATCCCAAGCCAGAGTACGGTGACCTTTATACCGAGGTTTTCCGTTGCCCTGTTGAATTTAATAGTGACCGCCTTGAATGGCAATTTGATGCGACCAGCTTGTACTCTCCTCTGCCCACAGCTAATACCATCACATTACAAATGTGTCTCAAGTCGTGTGATGACATGTTGGCAAAAGTAAGCGCCTCCACCAGCCTAAAAGAGAAAGTCTCTCAAATGCTGCTTGAGAGTCCAGGAAGTTACCCATCGATAGAATCTATCTCTTCAGAACTGGGGATGTCTTCCCGCACACTGCGTCGCCATCTTAAAGCGGCCGATACGAGTTACCAGAAGATTCTCGATCACGTTCGTTTCCATCTTTCGAGACACTATCTTTCGTCGACAAAAATGAGCATTGAAGAGATTTCTGAGCGTGTTGGTTTTTCCGAGAGCGCCAACTTCCGTCACGCATTTCGTAAATGGAGTGGAACCTCACCACGTCAATACCGAAAAGACGCGCTCTTATCGTAAACTGCACTTCAAATTAAATTTCAACGATACAATTAAATTTGTTTTGACTCTCTCAATTAAATAGCCAATGAACAAGGGTTTAACGGCTTTATGACCACATAAAACCTCGTCAAACCACCAAATATCACAATCGTATTTTAGTTTAGTTGGTCGATAAATTTCTTTTATCTTAACGACCATTTTTATTCGTTTTACCCAATTCAGTTTCTCCCCCATAGTCGCGGAAAATTCACCGTTTCTTTCACTATCGGAGGCTCCTGCATTGGACAACATCCAACCAACAACTCGCATAACCGTTCCAGTTATTGCACTGTCTTTCTACGCGATCGCTTCAGGCTACTTAATGAGCTCTTTGCCATTAATGCTGTCTGAATATGGCCTAGACAGTAATCTATCGAGTTGGTTGGCGAGTGCCTTTTATGCAGGTCTTCTAGCGGGTACGTTATTGATTGAGCGTGCGATTGCTCGTATTGGCCATAAAGACGCATTTGTAGTGGCACTGAGTGTCTTCATCGCAACGATCCTTGTGTTGCCATTGATTCCACATCAAGCGGTATGGCTATTGGCTCGTTTTGTGGCTGGTGTTGCGGTAGCGGGCATTTTCGTAATCGTTGAATCATGGCTTATGAGCGGTGACGAATCACAACGAGCTAAACGCCTAGCGATTTACATGTGTTCTTTGTACGGCGGTTCTGCAGTTGGTCAGCTAGGCATTGGTTACCTAGGTATTACTGGCGGCGTACCTTTTATCGCGATGTTCACTCTACTATTTGGTGCGATCATTGTGCTGATGTACGGACAAGCGACACCACCACAGATTCATGATGCTCAATCTTTGTCTCTAAAACAGGTCAGCAAGTTAAGCCACAGCGCTTTAATTGGCTGCATCGTTTCAGGACTTACACTGGGTGCAATTTACGGTTTGATGCCAGTAGAGCTTGCTCAGCGTAACATTGCGCACGAAGACATTGGTGGTTTGATGGCTCTAGTGATTATGGGTGGCATGGCTGTGCAGCCGATGGTGACTTGGTTATCTCACCATGTAGGTCAAGTGTTGTTAATGGCTTTGTTCTGCCTACTCGGTGTGGCAAGCATTGGCGTACTAACGATCAATCATGACTTCTACGTACTAGGCATGAGCCTGTTCGTGCTAGGCATGGCGACGTTTGCGCTTTACCCAATCGCGATCAACTTGGGCTGCCGTAACTTAGATCCAAGCTACTTGGTGTCAGTGACTCAAATCATGCTGCTTTGCTACAGCATCGGTTCAGTTGCGGGTCCAATCGTGGCAGACAGCTTCATGGATTCACAAGCAGGCTTATTCACTTACCTGTTTGCGTCTCTATTAGCGACAACGATCTACATGTTGATTGCTAGCCTAAAGCGCTCTCACCTACAGATTGCAGGCGAGTAATTGGCTTTAATCTTGTAAGATTGAACGATACACTGAGGGCTCTTCACCAAAGACGGTATGTCTGAAGGAAGCGCCCTTTTTTGTACGCGATACTGAGAAGACACACTAAGGTTGGAAAACATAACCTTCGCCGGTGATCGTTAGGATCAGTCCGTCACCAAGAATAGAGCGTATCTCTGAGATAGCGACAATCACCGAAGAGTTAGTGACAGTCTCACCTTCCCAACCGATATTTTTTAGCTGGGGGACACTGAATAGTTGTCCACGATGACGATTCATAAAAAGAATCATTTTTCTGTAAGCTAATGGCATCGTTCCAACGATATAACCATTCTCAATATTGCGTATGAGTTTTGTGTTCAGCTCAATAACCTTACCGTTTACTTCCAAAACTTCATTATGTTCTTCACATTTACCTTCAATTACAGGGGAAGAGTCCGTATTCATATAATATTCCCTAACAGAGCAACCAACGACACAACTTTATTAAGAGATGTGTTTAATAACGTCGCTTATAAATGGACGCTTAAAATCGAAGATAATGAAAGCAGCGTATACGGTAAAAAGATTAAATTTTTATTATTAGAATATGAACAGAATATCAACAACAAGGTCTCGGCTCTAACAAATAGCCTTCATTTAGTATAGTGTATAGACATTTACAGTCTATCATTCGGCGGATTTCATAGATTGCAACCAGAACTGACGCGGATGTTACCGATTTCCCAGGCCACCCAACACGCTTAAGAATATTCTTGCTAACAACTACGCCTTTGTTCTGATAAAGATAAAAAAGTACCTTACGGTGTGGCTCAGACAAGGTGCCTACAATTGAACCATTGTCTTCCTTTCTAACCAGTTTGGTTTTAGTATTCACTTCCCTACTGTTCACAACGATTTTTTGTTCAGTAGTGAAATCCGGCATATCCGTTACATCATGTGGCATTACTTACCTCTTATTTTGTGTATCAACCATATCGATTTAACTAGGTATGGTCATAAAAGTAAGGGAAAGCTACATAACACCAATCTTGAAAAATACAGTAGATCTACTGCATTTATTGGTTATAAGACATCACAAATGAACACTGTTTTATATCATATTTTAAGGCGGGTTAAGACCTAAATGGGCCCTCATACTACCCTACATTTTACTTTATATTTCAGATCAAATAGTTAGCTTGTGAGCCGATAATTCTTACGATATTGACTAGGTGATAAGCCAAAATGTTTCTTAAAACGGTGAGAAAAATTATAAGGGTCTTTATAACCGAGACGATTAGCAATCATAGATACTGACCAATCTTGTTGCTTTAGCAAACTGGTTGCTTTATCCATTCTCAACTGGATCAATTTGCTTCGCGGAGACACATTGAATAGCGACTTCGTCACTCGGTTTAATTGCTCTTCACTAATAAACACTCGCTCTGCCATCCCTGCAACCGTCCAAGATAGATGCAGACTACTTTCGATTTCATTGTATAGAGCCTGAACACGCGCCGTCGTACCGGTCGATTTAGGTTCAAACCCTGTTAACGTGCGAATGATTTCACTCATCAGTAGTTTTCGATAACTCGCTCTGCCGCCAATTTCAAAGTGAACCAAATTCATCAGTGACCAGATTTGCTCACACTCTCCGAAAGGGACAATACTCTGCCCTAAACTCGCGATATGCTGCCACTGTGGCGTATCAGGCGTCAGCATCCACGCCATTTTCCAATAGTTGTATTGAGGATCGAGTTCAAATCGAAATGGCGTTTCAGCAGGAAGAACCACAAGTGTATAAGGCGTAATTGCTTGTACTGATGTCGCCGTTGTTAATATTCCTCCCCCTTCTTGAGTAAAAATCAACGTATGAACATTCACCGATTCGCGTTCCACCCAATACGCGTCATGCAGCTTTGCCATTCCCCCCATGTAAACACTGCAGCTTCTCATCTCTGGGATATCTTCAACGGTCAAAAAACGTTCTTTACATTGTTCTGCAAGAAACACGTCATCTTGCCACGTTAATTTTGGCTTCATATTATCAATGACGGATTTGCACAGGTTTTGTTGTTTTTTAAACATGTTGTTACTTCACTCAAATCACTATAGTTCTGCCATAAATCGGAGAGCTTATGACAACTAACATCAACCCTAACTCATCTATAAATAACAAGCCAGAGAGCATATTACCTCGCATTATCAAACTTGGTTTGCCTGTTGCTTTGCAAAGTGCTTTGGTTGCTATTTTAGCCCTTGCTGACGTGTTAATGGTCAGCGATTTTGGTATGGAAGCAGCAGCGGCTGTGGGAATTGCATCAAAATGGCACTTCGTCGCTATTATGATTATGGCAGGGTTGGCCTCAGCAAACGGAACATTGGTAGCGCAATATTGGGGAAAAAACGACCGTAAAAGTGCACGAACCGTGTCTTCTATCGCAATGGTATTTGGTTTAAAAGTTCTGCTACCTGTAACGGCAATCATCACTCTTGGTTCACAGTTTTTGATGATGTTGCAAACCAGCGATCAAACCGTCATTGAGCTTGGTGCGACTTACCTTTGGTATGGCTTCCCTGTTCTGCTTCTGACCCATATTGTGGTTGTAGTTGAAGCAAGCATGCGCTCATCAGGTGACACCGTCACACCACTTCTGCTTGGTGCGGTGACGATTGCACTCAATATCGCACTTAACTTCATCCTTATACAGGGTGCTTTCGGAATTCCAGCGATAGGTGTTGCAGGAGCAGCATTAGCAACGACTCTAGCGCGATTAATTCAAGTGAGTTTGATGTACGGCTACATGCGTATGCGCAACCACTGGCTATTAACGACACCGAGCTCGCCACATCGCCCGTCATTGTGGTTATCTTACCGTCGTATTGCCCTGCCACTGACCATGAATGCTGTTTTATGGGCAATGGGTACCATGGCTTACCAGATGATCTTTGGTCACATGGGTACGACAGAGCTAGCTGTTTTCTCAATGCTCGCTCCGTTTGAGTCATTATGTTACTAGGTGTTCTTTGGCATCTCTGTTGCGTGTTCAGTGTTGCTTGGCCATTCATTAGGTCGAGATGAGTTAGATGATGCAATGAGTATGGGCCTCACCTTCATCAAAGCCGTTGTAGGTTTTGGGGCAATTGTAGGCTTGATGCTGTTCATGGGGAAAGAGCATGTTCTATCATGGCTAAACCTAACCACAGACGCTTTATACCCACTCGCTTCACCAGCGATGATGATCATGTGCTTTGCGGTTGTAATTCGTATGCTAAACATGGTTATCATTAACGGTATCATTCGTGCTGGTGATAATGCATTTTGCCTGCGTATGGACTTCATCGCGATGTGGATGGTCGGCATTCCAGTTTGTGTTTACGGCGCATTTGTCGCGGAATGGGACTTCAAGTACATCTATGGCCTGATGTTAGTTGAAGAAGTTGTGAAGCTGTCTATCTGCTCGCACCGTTACTTGAGTCGCCGTTGGATCAACAACCTGACGGTTACTTATGAAGAACCACAAGCTGCTTAAGCTTTTGAAGTAATCAACTATTTGAACAAGATGTCGCTCAAAACAGAAAAGGTCTGAGAAATCAGACTTTTTTGTTTCTGGAAGAATAGCCTTTAGTGTACCCGCTACTTCTTATTCATTCGGATATAGCGATTAGATACGTTCGGTAACGGCTTTTCTGGCACTTTCCGTTTCTCATGAATCAAATGTCGAATCGCTAAAATAGGATGCTTAAGCAACATTCGTGGCCCTGTATAGCGCATCACCAAACGCATCTGCTCTTTCGGGTCAGGTTTATAGCAATGAATCGGACACTTATTGCAGGTTGGTTGTGCTTCACCATAAGGGCATCTATCAAGCCTCGTTTCCGCATAACGTAACAGCTGCTCACACTCTTCACATAACGCGTTATTCTGACGAACTTCACCGTGGTGATCTTTGCAGTATATGTGCACCATCGCGATAACGGTTTTGTACTCCGTCGCAAGTTCGCCTTGTAGAATATTGTTATGTTGGAACATGATTAATTACCCAGAGAGAGGCTATACAGGTTGAAATTTACGCTTTCACTTATCACGTCTTCAACCCGCTCGAACGCAAAGCCAAGTTTAGTCAGTAGTGCGATGCTTCGAATGTTATCAGAGGTAGTGATAGCAACTAAATGATCGATATCAGCATTCTGCTTAGCTTGTTCAATTATTGCTTCTCCCGCTTCTTTCGCAAAACCTTGACCGTAAAACTCCGGAGCAAAGCCGTAACCAAGATCATGCGACTCTAAACTGTCCCTCTTAATTAATCCGCAAACTCCAATTGGCGTTGAGGTTGCTTTCAGTTCTACCATCAACAAAGAGACACCCTTCTCTTGATGCATCTTAAGGATGTTGTTCTCGATATACTCTTCAGCTTTCGCCGTGTTGGTTATCTCTTTGTCTCCGATATAACGCAAGAAGTCTTCTGAGCTATATAACCTTTGGATAAATTCAGCATCCTCAGTTGTAATCATTCTTAATCTTAAACGAGCGGTTTCGACTGCCTGCATGACGATATTTCCTTGCTGAATACCATGTAAATATTGAGTTCTAGAGCTAAAATGATTATCCTCCACCGCCTAAACTAAATACAAGGCTATGCAGCAATGAACCGTAAGAAAAAAATTAATCAAATTCTAAAAAAGAAGCAGAAAAAAGCGAATTCTAAACTGCATACAAGTAATAAGCCTCGCTACATTTCTAAAGCTGAACGCGCAAAGATGAAAGCAGAAGAGCAGGCTCAAGCAGCGCAAGCGGAAGGTGCTGTCGAAGCAACTGTTGAAGCTGAAGAAACTAAAGCTGCAGAGTAAGGTTAAGCGCTCACTGTGCATTCTTACCAGGCTCCTTTGCTAAAAGGTAAGTACAAAAAAAGCAGCCTCTATTTTGGCTGCTTTTTTGATCCTGATGTATTGAATCTCGTTGATTAGCCTTTGAATAGCTTTACTTCCCAACGAGAGAATGGTGCTTGAGCACTGATTCCTGCTCTACCCCAACGATCGACTGAGTCCACCACTAGAATACGCTCATTAGGTACTAGAGACTTAATCAAGTTGCTCGGCTTTTTCGCTGTAACAAGCCATAGTGCATCATCTTCCGAAAACATCGCTTTAAGTTTCGCTTTGTCCTGCTCTGTCCATTCAAGCTCTGCTTTAAACATGCGGTCTTCAACATACAGTTGGCTACCAGATGCAAAATCTTCCAAGCTTTCCGAAAGCAAGAGTACTGAGTCCACTTCGTTATCAAGCAATACAGCTTGTTGCTTGTTAATCAGTTCACGAACATCCAACATCACGCGCTGCAGATTACTATCAATAGCTTCAGCCTGCTCTGGCCACAATAACTTAAAGTCATCAGCCACAATCGCAGCCATGCGCGTTAAGTTGGTTGGATTTAACCAAGCATACTTAGACACTTCGCCATTCGATAACGTAAGTGCTGCAACACCTTGTGCTCGAGGCGTAATCGCTTGAGCCGCATCGACCTCAACCAAGCGGATATTACCTTGCCTTGCGTATACGAATGTAGGATCGGCTTGCCAGATCGATGACAGTGTTAGAGCAACGGTCGCCTTTTCGCCAGACTTAAGCACTTTGCTTGCCCCCTTGGTACCAAACCAATTCGGCAGACGATCAATACCATAGCGCTTTGGTGGCAGATACTCGGTCGTGATGTCAGTGCCTTTAGTTAGCTCTGTCGCTAATGCATAAGTCACAGGTGTACTGGTCAGGATATCCTCTGCATTCACGTTCAGTGACATCACTGAACCAGCCGTTAACACACTACCCAGCACACTCACTTGAGCCGCTGCTTTTACTGAGCTAGCGATACGATTCATTAAAGAAGTCATGATTACGCCTTTCTTACAATTCGGTATAGCGTTGCTGCAAGGAAAAACGTTGCAGAAACAATGATGATTGAAGCACCTGACGGAACTGGCAACTTAAGTTCCATTGGTAACACCGTACCAACCAGACAAGCAATGGTCGCGAGCAGAGCTGATAACAACACAAAGCTACCCATGCGTTTAGTTAGTAGTCGAGCTGTCGCACCTGGAATCAGCAATAACGCACCCACTAGAACTGCACCTACGATCTTCACGGCAGCAATCGTGACTAAGGTGATCATCATGACAAACAGGTAGTCGTAGAAACTAGTGTTGTAACCGCGAACCTTCGCAATATCAGGGCTGATACAGGTAAGCAGGATACGGTTGAATGTCGGTATCAAAAGCAAAATGATGATCGCGCAACTGCCTGCGAGAATCGCTAAGTCCTGATCCGTTACCGTAAGAATCGAACCAAATAATACGTTCTCAAGCATGTGAATATTGATCTTACGAGCTACGTACATCAGTAACGCTGCACCCACTGCCAACGCCAGCGCAAGGAACACACCAACCAAGGTATCGTATGGAACGTTGGTTCTGTTTCTTACAAAGTGCAGAAGCAACGCGAAGATCATACAAAAGCTAAACAGTCCAATAATTGGGTTTTCTGGTGGTTCACCAAGTAGAACACCGATTGCGATACCGGTTAACGCGGCGTGTCCGACAGCTTCAGAAAAGAAAGCTAGACGCTTTGCAATCACCAAAGTACCAAGACCACCTAGCAGAGGGCCAAGCAATAAGGCTGCCACCAAAGCGTTGACCATGAAGGCATACATGAAGCTTTCAGATAACAAGCCCGCTTCCACCCCACTAATGGCAAGTTGTCGTAACCAATCCATTACGCAACCTCCTTCGATTCAGTCACTACTGAGCCACTACTGTAGTGTTGGAATAGGCTTTCGATCTTCGTTGGATGGAGTACTTGCTCATGTGGGCCACTATCTACTAAGAATCGGTTAACGACATGCACGTTCGCTTCAAGTCGACGTACCGCAGTAACATCGTGGTGAACCGCTAGAATCGTTCGGCCTTCATCAACACATTCACGAATCAGCGATTCCAAATAGCGAACGCCCTGCTCGTCCATACCCGTCGTAGGTTCATCTAATACCAGTAAGCTCGGGTTATCCAATAACGCTTGAGCAAACAAAACACGTTGCTGCTCACCACCAGACAACTGTCCCATACGGCGGTCGCTACGAGTCGCCATACCTACGCGATCTAACTGCGCGAGAGCAAGATCTAACTGCTTTGATTTACGACGCCAAAACAGAGGGATTCGCGTCTTATTTAGCAGAACAAAGTCCATGACCGTCAAAGGTAAGCTCGACTCGAAGGTCGCTTTTTGAGGCACGTAACCAATACTTGGCTTTTCTGGCCAATGAATGTTGATCGCTCCAGAGAAAGGCGTCAGTCTAAGTACAGATCGCAGTAAAGAAGTCTTGCCGCCACCGTTTGGTCCCATGATTACATGACACTCGCCCGCTTTAAGTTCTAGCGAGATATCATCAAGAATCACATTATTATCGTACTGTAGACCCAGTTTATTGATTGAGATTGATGGACCTAGCATTATGCGTTCCCGCTTTTAGCTTGGTTCGCCGCTGCAAATTTCATTGCTTCGATTAACGTTTCTAGGTTCTTCTTCATCTCAACTTCTACTTTATCGTCCTCATATTCACCATGCGTCATGTGAGAAAAACGGTAAAGCTGAACGCCTGTTTCCGCTTCAATCGTGTCAACAAAACGGTTTGGCATGTTTAATTCGTAGAACAGAACATCAATACCCGACGCGCGGATCTTCTCGATCGTCTCTTGCAGCTGGCTAGCACTTGGCTCAACACCGTGTGCTGGCTCGATTACCGCCGCAACATCAACACCAAACTCTTGAAGAATGTAACCGTAAGCATTGTGTGTCGTCGCCACTTTCATGCCTGATGTATCTAACTCACCTAATGACAACATCGCATCACGCTTCATGAAACGAAATTGCTTTGCGTACTTACGCGCATTCTTGCGATAAAACGCAGCGTTGTCTCGGTCGAGTTTAGAAACTTCACTGGCAATGGTGTAAACCTTTTGAATTGTTGTCGAAAGCCCAACAAAGGTGTGCGGGTTAACAGCACCTTGACCAACAGATTGACCAAGAGCCGGAAGTAAAGGCACTTCTTTATTTGCCTCGATCACAACCAAATCATCACGTTGCGCTGCTGCAATGACTTTAAGCGCGAAGTCGTCATGTCCAATTCCGTTTACAACGATTGCATCCATCTGACTCAATCGCTTCAGGTCGTTCGGTTGTGGTAAGTAGTTATGGGGGTTAAAACCAGCATCAACCAAAGGAAGAATGTTCACTTTGTCGCCGACTACGGCTTTCACATAGCTGTAGTAAGGTTGAAGCGTGATACCAATCGTCAGTTTGTTACTGTCGAGCGTGTATTCTTTTGCTAATGCATGAGGTGCCATGAACACCGATAATAACGACATGAACAGGGTCATAATTCGCATAGTAAATCTCTTATTATTAGTGAGCATCGCTTGCATGATGCTGTTCAACTTCTGATTCATTCACAACCATTTTCCAGCCTTCAGATTCAAGTGTGTGCTCGTCAAAAGCACTAGGCTGTTTTGCTATACCACCAAAGAAAATCCAGATTTCAGGAGAAACGCTGTTCGCGTTCAGAATAAAAGAATCCGCAAAGCCAAGTTCATTTGGTGTGGAAAAATAATAACCACGCTCGTCCAGCACCCAAGCATGAGAGCCTTTGCGCTTCCAACTCTGATCTTCTACAAACGGGGCAACCCATTCATCTTTAAGTGATGCAACACTCGGCCATTCACCGTCTGAGTCCATGCGCAGATCACGAATTTCTTCGTGAGCCAAACGCAACTCTGATAGCATCGCCAAGTTTTCTTGTTCAACATCAGTCACAAGAATTTGATGATCAAGCACTGCTTTAACGTGGGATTCTGCCTGATGAAATGGGATCGCGACGGTTGCAAAGCAAAGGATGAACACAATGATCAGCCCTACCCATTTGCCCTCTCTGCCGCCCGTGTCAGCACGTACGCTTTGAATCATCATTTTTCGCTGATCTCTACAACATCAACTTCGACAGGAAACTCGTGGCCCGAATCAAACACAAGGTAGAACTCGGTGTCTGGGTGTGAAAACTCAACAATAGAGCGCTTATCTGTCATCTCTTTTGCGATCAAGTTGTCTTCGTAATCGTACATCTCAACCGCGTAATCAATCGCTTTGCTGCCATCCGAATAACCCGCTTCACAAGCAACGGTTTTGCCTTCAAACCAGCAGCTCATCAGTGGAAAGTGTGCTTGCGCAGGTAATGCAGCGAAACCAAGTCCCAGTGCTAAGCAAGGAGTCATTAAAGCGTTAAGTTTTGTTTTTATTGTCATGGTTCGTACCCTAGCCACAGTGCAAATACTCAGAAGTAAACTGAGCGATAAAGGGCTCAAATGAGCCCTTAAGTTTTTTGGTTCTTAATCAGGGATTAAGGCCCGATATCACAGACTATTGAAGCAGTGCTTCGAACGTTAGGTGAACGTTCGCGCTTGCTTTGTCTGCCAGTGGGTTGTCAATCAACTCACCTTTGTAGTTCGCTTTCATTACGTAACGACCCGCTACGTCTGGAGTAAACGTGATTTCACCGTTCTCATCACTCACCACATCAATCTGCTCTTGGTGGTTGCGGTAAAGCGTACCTTCACGAGTAATCTCCGCTTTCACGTCTTTCTGGATCTCACCGTTGTAGAAGAATTGGAATGTTACTGGTTCTCCTTCAACGATGTCTGAAGGGTGAGTCACTGGCTTCATCTCAAGTAGCTTGCCTTCAATTTTGAACACTGAATCCGTTGGCTTACCTACCGTGATGTAGCTTTCTGCACGAGTGAAGCTGATTTGTGTTACCACGTCACGTGCTTTTTCTGGTAGTACTGAATCACGCTCTGCTTTGTTTGCTTTAATCCACTTCACGGTGTCGCGACGGCCCGCTTTGTACTGTGTGTAGTAAGACGGATAGTTGTTGATTGCCACTTTGTGTGTACCTTCTTCTTCAAAATAGAAGTCGAAGATTGAACGACGCTTGCCACGAATCACAAAGTTAGGACGCTCGCTGCGGCCATCAGGCATGATGACATGAGCATTTTCGCTGCCTGCAGGCTTATCAAAAACAAACGTACCGTGAGACGCAGTAACGTCGAACGTTAGCCAATCACCACCTTCTTTAGATACAGTGAAGTGAGATGGCAGAATCCAACGTGGGTGAGCTTGTGCTGTTGTCGTTGCTGCTAAGCCAAATGCCATCACACCTGCTAGAGCAAGTGCTTTAATTTTTGTTTGTTTCATCATGTTCAATTCCATTATTTATAATTGTTAGCCGTGTCGCTCTATCTGAGCCTACGATGACCACTGTCTATTCTGTTCAGCTTGGTTTTAGTTCGTACTTACTAGTTGCTGTTCGCAGTTACTATTTAGCGATGTAGTTCAGGGTGATTTCACCCGTCTCTTCCGTTGCTTTTAATTCGTAAGATGCGTTTGAATCTGTGAGTGATACTTTTTGACGAAGGTAGTTACGGCCACCGTGTTCGCGAACCACTTCGATATGAACCGTGTACTCACCTTGTTCTAACGTTTCACCGCTGTCGCTCTTGCCATCCCAAACGAAACGGTACTGACCAGCAGGACGCGTTGCAGACGTTACAGCATCAACCAGTTCACGATCGTAACGGCCAACCTTTCTCCACCAGCTACGCAGATCTTTAAGCCATTCATCTTTACCGACCCAAAGCTCGATGGTTTTCACTGACTTTCGTTCGCTGTTCTCTACCCACACCGCCACATAAGGAAGTGCATACATAGACGTATCAATCTTTGGAAGCTCAAAGCTGACATCAAGTTTTGCCGTATCAGGAATCGCTTGTGCCATACCTAGGCTTGGCAAAAGAGATAAAGCAAGAAGCGCCTTGCTCCAGTTCATTTTTTTCATGTTTAACAACCTTTTAAATCCGTTTAACCTTAAGTTCGTTCTTCAATCCGATTCATCAATCGAATCAAGCGTTAAGGCACGGCGACAAAATAGATAACAAGTGAGATTGCAGACCCAAACATCGTCCATTTGATGGAGGTATTAAGCGTCTTTTTCTTAGGTAACAGTAAGCACACGCCGGTAAGCACAAAGAAGATCATCAGTAGCGCAGTGATATCGATAAACCATTTCCATACTTCACCGCTGTTACGACCTTTATGTAGATCGTTCAACAATGCGATAACGCCGTAATTCGTAGTTTCGACTTCTACAAATTCAGACGTGACGTCAACAAACACGGAAGCGTTGTAGCCTGGTCCTTTGAAGTCCATAGACACTTCACCGATGAGCAACTCACCGTCTTCAATCTCTGCGTAGATGTCCAAGCCTGAAGGAACACCAGACAGATTGGCTTCTTCAAACAGAAACGTTTCAAAGGCTGTCTCGTCAGCTTTTAAACGTCCGTCTTGGACCGTAAATAAACTTGTAGGAAGCGTTAGCGTAGAGCGTTGGATATTGGGTTGGCTTGATTCAAATAACTCAGGTCGGTTCAGGGTTATACCTGTCACTGAGAAAAAAAGAACCACGAACAGAAGCGCCATAGAAATATAAACATGCAGTCGACGAGCCCATGACTGAACCGCCCTACTTTTTAACGACATACAAACCAATACCTATAAATTTTATGGCGACAATTTAGTTGATAATCATTCGTATTGGCATTCAATTTACATTGTTTACGTTTGCTGAGCGGCGTAAGGAAATTTACATAACATTACATGGGAAGTCATCGAACTATATGCATATTCTTACTAACGTGTACTTAAGAGATTTGATTCGTTCTATCAGAGCTTATCGATAACAGGTCAAAGCTCAAAAAACCTCAATCTCAACATGCTTGATTGAGATGGATTTAAGGTAACAGTTGTGGCTTTAAGGATTGAAAGTTGGGACTATTTGATCACTGGTTTGATGATAGCTAATGAAGCTTAAAAGGATTTGAAATGCGTATTATTGTTTTGGCTTTAGCTGTGCTAGCAACGGCGTGTACCAGCCAAATAACCAGCACGGAAGAACATATTCAACAATACATCGGTTCAGACATAACCGATGTACAAGAACGTTATCTCACCGAACGGTCACGCCCTATCAGTTTTTGGGCGTCTCGAAACTATGCTTGGATTGAAACCAAGAAGCCGTTAGATAATGGTTATACAGTACACGCCTTCAAAAACCCTTATCGTGACTGCACCATTAATTGGGTCGCTGATACCAGTGGCGTAATTCAAAGTGCTACGTCCAGCGGCACGATGTGCGAGCCTTAATCGACACACTGGAAAGACAAAGATTAAAGAACTATAGCCGCCAAAGATTAAAGAACTATAGCCGCCAAAAATTAAAAAGGGTGTCATTTGACCCATCAAATGACACCCTTTTCTCAATATAACTTTCTCTTGTCTTCTGTTGTGCTATTAGCAGTTAAACGTTGCCGTTATCACTCACTGTTCTTAGCTGAGTCAGATATTTAATCCAACCTTTTGCTTCAGAAGAAGGCTCAATGTTGTTCGCGCGTTTCGCTTGAGCAAGAGCATTATCAAGATTCTTTAGCTTGTACCATGAACGTACTTTCGCTAAAGCAACATCAGCTTGCTTGTTCTTGTCTTTCACTTTATCCAAAACAACCAGAGCACGATCGTAGTAACCTTGCTGCACCAGTAACTGAGCCACGTTCCAATGATATTGCGTGTCTTTTTTAGACGCTAACGTCCACACTTCAATAGCACTGTCCCACTCTTTCGCCAACTGCCAGTAAGTTGCTTGCTCAGCCAGAAGTTGAACATCGCTGTTCGCATCATCTAGCTTTGCGATCTCTTGAGCAGCGCGCTCTGGAATGCCTCGTTTAGCATAAAGCTGAGCCAATAGTCTGCGGTCTGAGTTTTTCAGCTCCACACCTTGAAGATCTGCCAACGCTAACGTGTTCAATGCATCACGGTTGCGCTCTAGTCTTAACTGAATGCCCACAAGCTGACGCCACCAGTTGTCTTTTTCTGGTTGAAGTTCAATTAGGCTTTCCAGTGTTGGAATAGATTGCTTCCACTGCTTTAACTGTAGTTGCGCACCCAGTTTTAGCGATAGAGGCGACAGTTCTGGTTTTGCATTGAACTTGTTACGATTACCAATAGCAACCAGTACTTTTGACCAGTTTTCGATTTGGTATTCCGCTTGTGCAATTCGCATCCAAAGCACGTCTTTCTTTTCTGCCTCTGGCGCTGTTTTAACTAACTCATAGTAATGTGGAAGCGCGTTTTTGAACTGCTGATCGTTTAATAAGAGATCAGCAAGCATACGCTTCGTAACCCAAGCTTGTTCATCGACCAGCAAATTAGTGTCTACGGCGTAAGTAAGCTGCTTAATTGCCTTATCGGTTTTGCCATCTTGCCAGTAAAACACACCCAGCATACGAGCTACGTACGCTTTGTCATAGCCTTTAGATAGCTCCAAGCCTGCAAGTAGGTCAATGGCCTGTTTAACCTGTTCATCTTGAGCAAGCTTATGAGCCTTTTGAACACGAATAGCAGTATATTGGGTTAGCTCTTGTGCCTGTGTTGTAAGGGGCATTAACAACAAGCCCACTAATATCCATATCTGTTTCATCATTTTGCCAACTTGAATTCAAAGGTAAATGTTTGTCCAAATTGAGGGGTCGCTTTACCATCAACAACCTTAGGCTGATACTTGTATTTTTTCATAGCACGTATCGCTTCACGCTCGAACATACGACGCGGGTTTGCATCCGTGACTTGAATATCCATCGGTCGGCCTGTTTCATCGATAGTAAAACTCAATGTAACAAAGCCTTCAGCCCCGCGCTTAAGCGCTTTCGCTGGGTAACGAGGTTCAACTCGATACAGAGGCATTGCCTGTTGGTTTGACCCAAAATCAGAAAATGTCGGAGCGTTAATCGCTAGGCCATCAATCGATGTATTCAAATCTAACGACGGCAGTGAAGACATCGAGTTCAGAGGCGTAACTTCAGCTTGTGACTGAGACGTTTGCGCTTCCGGTGGCGGCTCTGGCATTTCTGGTTTTTCAGGGACTGCACGTTGTCTTCTTTGGACTTCTTGTTCTTGTTCCACCATTACCATGTTGAAACTCAACGTCTCGCTATCATCAGGTGAACGTTGGTGACCATTATCGACCATCCAAGCCATAAAAGAAAACAGAGCTAAGCCCAATGCGCCCGCTAGCGGTAAAGCAAGAAATAGGCGAATCATTTATGAAGATCCTCCAAGATCATCGCTTTTCAGCAGCAAGCGCAATGTTTTTAACACCCGCACCTTTCGCAGCGTCCATCACTTTAACAACCGTACCGTTGTAAGCGTGTTCATCCGCTTGAATAACCAAAGAAGCATCAGGTTGTTCTAGCAACAAGTGCTCTAACGTCGCTTGGACACGTTCAACATCAACAACGCGTTTATCGATGAAGATGTCATTCGCAGAAGTAATCGCAACAAAGATGCCCGCATCCTTTTGGCTGACTACGTTAGACGCTTGTGGGCGATTAACTTCCACCCCTGATTCACGAACAAATGAACTGGTCACAATAAAGAAAATAAGCATGATAAATACAATATCAAGCATCGAAGTAAGGTCTATTTGAGCCTCTTCGTTTTTAGAATGACGTCGACCGAGTCTCATCGTTGACTCCTTAAAGATTTTTCTAATTTCAATTCTAAGCGGTTACACACTTTCGCTAAACGAGCATGAACAAACATGCCCGCTAATGCAGCAACCATACCCGCCATGGTTGGCAGTGTTGCCAACGATATACCTGAAGCCATCAATTTAGGGTCACTGCTACCTTGAGTCGCCATCACATCAAAAACAGAGATCATACCGGTGACAGTACCTAACAAACCCAACATCGGACAAATAGCGACTAACAGCTTAATAAAATTCAAGTTCTGGTTAAGTAAAATACTAGCTTGCCCTAACCAACCTTCACGAATGGCTTTGGCATGCCAAGAAGAGTGCTCTTCTCTTTCATGCCACTTAGTAATCCAAGCTTGGCGCTGCTTTGGAAAGTAGAACGCGAGATATAACACGCGCTCTACCACAAGCACCCAATACACTAGGACAACAGCCGCTAGCCACCACAAGACGAAACCGCCCTGCTCCATAAAGCTTGATAAAGACAGCAGCCAGTCACTCGTTAACCAACTCGCTGGTAATAGAGAACCCGACAAAATATCCATTACGCAGCAGTCCCAACTGGTGAAACCACAGCTTTTGATTCAACCGTTTTTTCCGCCTGCTCCGCAACAAGACCAATACCTTGCTTCTCAAGAATATTACGAATGTTTTCTGCTTGAGTGCTAAGAATGTTGTGTGCCAATAGAAGAGGCATTGCAGCAACAAGACCAAGTACGGTTGTTACAAGCGCCATCGAAATACCGCCCGCCATCACTTTCGGATCGCCATTGCCAAACTGTGTGATCACTTGGAACGTTTCGATCATACCCGTTACTGTACCTAGAAGACCTAACATTGGTGCTAGCGCTGCCAATAGCTTAAGCATTGATAGACCTTTCTCTAGGTGAGTCTGCTCATCAACAACCGCTTCTAAAAGACGTAACTCTAACGCTTCAACCGTTTGGTTTTGCTCTTTGTTGTACACGACAAGAACGCGACCTAATGGGTTGTCACCCGCTTGCTCAGGGTTCTTAAGCTGCGCACGAATTTTCTGACGAGCAATCGATAGAGACACGCCACGCACTAAGGCGATAATTAAACCAATAGCCAGTAGGCCAAGAATCACTTTACCAACTACACCACCCGCTTGAAGGCG
Organism: Vibrio sp. IB15; assembly: GCF_016406055.1. Classification (NCBI taxonomy): domain Bacteria; kingdom Pseudomonadati; phylum Pseudomonadota; class Gammaproteobacteria; order Vibrionales; family Vibrionaceae; genus Vibrio; species Vibrio sp. IB15. Next base: position 34,369 of record NZ_JAEFCE010000012.1, on the reverse strand, counting down.
ATCAGATAGGTTAGGTGTTAGCGCCAACTGCTCCAACATGAATCCACGTGAAGGATCGACAACAACATTTGCTACTTCACCATTTGCCAGTGAAGAAAGTGATGTTAGCGTTGGACCATTATCTGGCTGTTTACGGTATGCGATTGCGTCTTCACGCTGAGTGTTCCAGCTAACGTAACCTTGATCTGTCACTAGGCCAATCGAGCCTAAGCGATAAGCATCAACATTTTGTGTATTACCTTCACCATTAATGAAAGCAATTTGAGATTTGCTAAGCTCAGAGCTCGCTTGAATCTGCTCTACCATACTCATCCACAAGCCAGAAAGCTGAGGCATTGATGGTAATGATTTCGCATCGATAATTTGTTCAACGGTCGCTGTGTGCTCAGCGCGATCAACGCTGTTTACTGTTGAGCTAAGCTCTGCGCCCAGTTCTTTCGCGTTTTGACGAACCACACCAAACAGCTCACCAAGGCTACCTGTTTCTAAGCGCAGCTTCTCTTCTAAACGAGCCAGCTTATTTTCGTTATCGCTAAACGTTTTAGTAAGAACGTCTGTTGCGTTTTGAACCGATGTACGTTTCGCTTCAAGTTGTGCTTTGATTGCTTTCAGTTCTTGTTCAGTCTTTTTAAAGCCAGCTTCACGAACTACATTGTGAGAAGCTTGAGTGCGATTTTCTGACTTCGCTTTGTTCACTAACTGAGCCGTTGAATCAGAAGCAGAGAAAGCAGAAAAGGAAATAGACGTGATGCAAAGCAATGCTGCTAATGGCTTTAAGTTCATTACTTAACCTCCGCAACAGTTAAAGAAACAGGTAAAGTAATCAAGCTTGGAGCCGCTTGTTGGCTAGCAATATCGTACGCTTTATCGAGCTCAGACTTCAACGAAGAATCAACTTCTTGCCATTGAGCAGCTGTTTGATTCCAAGCCCAGTACTGGCTGCCATTTAAGTTACGAGCAACTAAAGAGATACGTCCTAAGTGAAGTACATCTGCTTCAATCGTTTTATCGCTCGCCAGTTCTACGCGACCTTGGTATGAACCAAGCTTAATGCCGTAGTCCATCTCAATTTGGTACGCCTCTAGAATACGACGATATTTCTCAGCATCACTTACGTCTGCACGAGTCATCATTGCTTGAAGCTTTTCAACTCTCTCTAGACGCTGCTCTTTCTTAATCGGTACGTCTTTTTCTACCAGCTGTTGCAGGCCATCGATCATTTGATACATCAAAGGCACCACACCTTGGCGCGTGTATTTAATTTCTTCGATCTGCCCTTCAATACTATCAGCTTCTTGATTTTGGCTTTCAACCAGAGCAGCTAGGTGATCATGATAGATTTCTAGGTTTTTAACTTCTTCTTGAAGACGCTCAATTTCAGCTTGCAGCATTAGAGTTGCTTGGGAGCTTTTATCAATAACTTTTTGGCTTGAAGCCGATGCGTTATTGGTCTTGTTTTGAATTGATTGAGCTTGATCCAAGCTATTGGCCATAGAAGACGTTGCAACCAAACTGATGGCAAGCGCTAGGCTAGATTTTAAAAGATTCATAATTGTAGTCATTTACTATAGAAGAAGTTTAAATGAATTTTATTGATAAGCAGTCTCATTATCATTAAAAGTCACTCGCATTACTAGGGATATTTTTACTAAATAGTAGAATCACGAAAGGGGAAAGCCGAAACTTCCCCCTTAGCATTTAAGCTACCAATAGTACCCTACTAACAAATTAGTATTTTACCTGTAAAGTCGCCATGTAGTTGCGGCCTTCGCCGATTACTACATCTTCTGCAAATTGATGTTTTGAAGAAGTTGAACCGCCACCCGCTAGGTATTCTTTATCAAATACGTTTTCTACTGTTAGACGAGCAACAAAGTCGAGTGAGTCATCATACTTAAGGGTGTATGCTGCGCCCATATCGACACGAGCGTAGCCGTCTTTTTTGAATGTGTTAGCACTGTCGCCGTAACGAGAACCTTCATAGATAAGACCTAGATTCACATCAACTTCATTTGTTGCTGCGTAAGTAGACCAAACGCTTGCTGCGAACTCAGGAACGTCTACTGGGCGGTTACCTGCGTATGTTTCATGGTTAGTGATTTCCGCATCTAGGTACATCGCAGAACCAGACATTGAGAAGCGCTCTGAAATAAAGCCTTGTGCGGCTAGCTCAGCACCACGGTGAACTTGTTCGCCACCTTGTGTCTTCGTCCAATCGCCTGATGAAGTGTCTTCTACATCCATTGAGATGTTTTCTTGGGTGATATCGAATACCGCACCAGAAACGAATAGACGTTCGTCCATCAGTTCCCACTTAGTACCGACTTCATAAGAAACACCCGTTGCTGCGTCAAGAAGTTCGCCATCGTTGGTGTAGTTACGGCTTCCGCTAGAAACAACACCTTGTGGTTCGAAACTTTCTGAGTAAGAAGCGTAGATACTACCGTTTGATGCTGGGTGATAAATCACGCCAAGCTTAGGTGCAACGTTTTCTTCTGCAACGCCATCACTTACTTTACGGTCGAAACGAGCACCCGCAAGAACTTGCCATTCGTCATTAATAGTAATCAGATCTTGAATGTAGAAACCCCAAGTATCGTAAGTACTCATCTTACCTAGCGATGTAGGACCCACTGACGGTGCTGGTACTGTTGCATCTGGTGCGTACTCACCGCTGCTGAAGCGATCCATACCACGGTAATAGCTGTAGCCTAGCCAGTTAGCGCCAAACAATAGTTGGTGCTCTGTGCCAGCAAGATCAGCGGTTGTTGTTAGATCGACGTAAGCTGTTCTGAAACGCCATTTGTCATGACGGTAGTTGCCACCTTGAGTCACGGTACCCGTACCGTCGGGGTTCATGTTTGAAAAGCTTGGGTAGCTTTCCATATCGATACGTTCGAAATCTTGGTAGTTGAAACCTGTTTTTAAAGACCATGTTTCAGTCAGGTTAGCAGCAATATCAAAACCAACGTTCTCAACATCATTCTCGATCTGTGACCACTGTGCATCCCAGATGTGCTTGTCGCTACCCACTCGGTTGCCGTCTAGTGTGTATAAAGCGCCAGAATCTACGCTACCTTCGTCGTTAGTTTTGTCGTAATGAACAGAAACCGTAACGTCTTCAGTGACATCGTAATCAACGAATACACCACCAACAAAACGCTCAGTCTGTGGTTCAGTACCGTCACCGTAAGTTCTCCAAGAGCCGTAGCTTTCTTTGGATAGAATCGCGCGACCACGTAGCGTTTCCGCATCGTTCAATGCGCCACGTACGTCAACAGTCGTACGAGAGTGATCATTCGAGCCGATGTCTTGGCTTAAGCTTACTTGTGTATCATAAGTAGGCTTCTTGCTTACCATGTTAATCAAGCCACCTGGTGCAGAAATACCGTAAAGAAGACCAGAAGGTCCCTTTAGTACTTCAACTCGCTCTAGCAGTTCGATTGGTTGGCGGTAGTGAGACCAATGTTGCTGGCCATTTTTAAGGAAGCCCGAAGAGCTTTCTACCGAGAAACCACGTAATGAGAAACGCTCACGGTTACGGCTTGTACCACCTGCACTTACACTCGCGTCATTCTTAAGAACGTCACCTAGGGTTGTTGCACGTTGTTCATCGATGATTTGCTCATCGATGACTGAAACTTGTCCCGGAGTCTCTAATTGAGTCGCCTCCATACGCATTGCTGTTGTGTTCGTATCGGCTTTGTAACCTTTGTCACGACCTTCAACAACCATGTGCTCGTCTGTTTTTGCTGTTTCTGCCAATACTGCTGGTGAAGCTAATACTGCGCCGATCACTAAAGCCAATGGGCTCTTTGAAAACATGTCCTTTACTCCGCTTTTATTCTTTTTGTACGAGCACTATGGTTAATTATTTGATGTGCTCGCTGAACCGTTGCCGGTACCATTGAATCTTTTCGCGAGAGAATATAAGTGATAACTATTACCATTTGCATTAAATTTACATTCTTTGCATTCGTAAAGTTTTGTAAAGGCCTTGGTAAGCGTTATTCATTAGATGTAACAGAACCTGCTTTAATACAGATACTTAGAAGTGATTCTTGTCTTGTCCTTATCTCGACAATCAAAAATTTTGAAACAGCGTTATTTACTCACTCAATCTAACAATCCAAAAACGATAAAAAATTTATCTTCTCTTATTTATTAGCTTTGATTCCGCATTTTTATGTATAAAAGCCTCGATAAATGTTAAACAACGGTGAATTATTTTATTTGAATTTGTTTAATTTACACAATTATCAGTGATTTTGATCACATCTATAATTCCAAACTCATTTTTTGTTTTTCGATTTGATCAACCGACTGCTAATCTCCTGCTCACTTTGAAAAGGTATCAAAGTTATAAATAATAAGGAGTGTTCTAAATGAATACCAAAAAACCTATGTCTCTGACTGGCCGTGTAATTCTTGGTATGGTCGTAGGTATATTAACGGGATTTGCCATTCAATCCCTTTTTGCAGAAAGTGGATTTGTTAACAACTACATCGTTAACGGACTCTTTGAAGTAGGTGGACAAATTTTTGTCGCCAGTTTAAAAATGCTTGTTGTCCCTCTAGTCTTCGTTTCACTAGTGTGCGGTACAAGTTCCCTGAAAGACTTATCAACTCTTGGCCGTATGGGTGGAAAAACGCTTGCACTTTATATCGGTACTACAGCCGTTGCTATCACTCTAGCATTGACGATCGGTAACCTGTTCCAACCTGGTGCTGGTGCGGATCTGACTGCTGCGAGCTCTTTTAAATCAGCGGATGCCCCTTCTCTTGGTCAAGTAATCATCGATATGTTCCCAACCAACCCTATTCAGGCGATGGCTGAGGGCAAGACACTACAAGTAATCGTGTTTGCTGTGTTATTTGGTATCGCAATTAGTGCTGCTGGTAAACCGGGTGAGCGCATTGCTACTGTATTTGCAGACCTAAACGAAGTTATCATGAAGCTTGTTGCTCTACTGATGAACCTTGCTCCTTACGGCGTGTTCTTCTTGATGGCGAAACTGTTCTCTGGTTTAGGCTTGGGGGCAATTTGGAACCTAGCAGAATACTTCTTAGTGCTTGCAGGAACTCTACTACTACACGGTTTGGTGACTTACAGCGCGATGCTTAAAGGATTCACTGGCCTTAGCCCTATTACGTTCCTACGCAAAATGGAAGATGCAATCATGTTTGCATTCTCAACAGCATCTTCGAACGCAACGATTCCTGTAACAATGGAAACAGCTAAGAACCGTATGGGTGTAGACAACAAAGTTGCTTCATTCACTGTACCACTAGGTGCAACAGTGAACATGGACGGTACTGCAATCATGCAAGGTGTTGCGACTGCGTTTATCGCACAAGCATACAACATCGACCTTACTATGGGCGATTACCTAATGGTTATCCTAACAGCGACATTGGCGTCTGTAGGTACTGCAGGTGTTCCTGGTGTTGGTCTGGTTATGCTAGCGATGGTATTGAACCAAGTCGGTCTACCGCTTGAAGGTATCGCTCTAATCATGGGTGTTGACCGTCTTCTAGACATGATCCGTACCGCTGTAAACATCACAGGTGATAGTGCCGTATCTATCATCGTTGCTAAGTCTGAAGGCGCTCTTGATGAGTCTCGCTTCAACGACCCTGCAGCAGGTGAGAAAGAAGAAGAAGTTAAGCTATCACGCCAAGAAGCGTAACCTAACAGCCTTGCTTCAAGCTAAAGCGTAATTAATGGCTACGCTTTAGCTATAAACACAAAAAACGCCACAGCATTTGCTGTGGCGTTTTTTATGGATTTAAAGAAGTACCATCCGCGGAATATAACCAGAGCGGTAAAATTAATTAACTGACTCACTAATTGGGAACATAAGATTCACTCTGAGTCCCCCACTTTCTCTATTCTCCGCCGTGACATGACCATTCATCACAACCATTGCCTCTTTCACGATGGCAAGGCCCAGACCGTAGCCACCAGACTGCTTGTCTCTTGCTGATTCAATACGAGTAAACGGGTCAAAGATACCTGCAATTTTGTTATCAGGGATGCCTTCTCCATCATCTTCTACAGAAATGACACTGTAACGTTGGTCAATAGTCATTTCATACGTCGTTACCGAAATATGAGCATGCTCACCTGCATACTTAATTGCATTGCCAACCAAATTCCCTATCACTCTCAAAAGCAACCGCTCATCTATATTGACCATAGACGTTGGTGTTTCTAAATCTCCAACTAAGGTTTGATTAGGTTTCAAATCGTTTTGCATTTGCGCAATAAGCATTGAGCAATATTGTTCTAACTGCATCAAGCTAAGCTTGGAATCGTAACGAGAGGTTTCTAAGCGGCTAAACTCGAGGATCTCGCCCACTAGCTTATTCATCTCTTCGGTTTCACTTTCCATACGATCGAGCAGCCCAGCGCCCTTATCATCTACCTTGCTACGCAATAAATGCAGAGCGAGGTTTTGCCTTGCTAAAGGTGTTCTGAGCTCGTGAGAGACATCTCGTATCAAGCGGCGCTGCTTTTCGGCTAAAGATTTAATCTCAAATGTCATGTGATCAAAATCATGAGCAAGCTCGTTAAATTCACGTGTCGTTGAATCTAATTCAGAGACAACACTCACCGTGAAGTCGCCTTCTGCTAATCTTCTGCTGGCCTCTCTTAAACGGTCGAGGGGTTGTTGCAGACTTTTAGCCATAATGATTGAGAACAGCGACAATACGACTAAAGCGATCACGGCTTTCAACATGTAGGAATACGGCGCAAAGGATTTTGCAGGGTGAAACTGATGAGGAAGTTGAATAACCAACGTACTGCCGTTATCCAATGGCAAACCAAAAATAGGCTTACTCACACGGTCACTCAGTTGGTGATCTAAGGTACGCAGAAACTTCAATTTAAATTCGAAGTGTGGATGCATGTGTCGGTGTGTAATTGGGCGGTTATTCTCGTCAATAACGAACAAATAATACCGTTGGGCGTTACCCCAATCAGCGAGTTCATCCATGTCACCTTCCTCGATCAACACATTGGCTTGATAAGCGAGGTCGAGCATCTCTTCTTTGACGGATTCTGGCACCTTAAGGAGCGCCTTCATCAACGCTCTTTCCGCCACACCTTGTAAGATCAAAATACTCACAAGAATCACTGTCAGATAGCTGAACAGCTGAAAGGTTAACCCGTCTTTACGCTTAGCGATGAAATCCGGGCAACGTATTAGTGTGGAACTCATGCTCCAACCGACTCTAGGTAACTATAGCCTTTACCACGAACGGTTTTAATGTGCTGTTTCGACAGACCCGCCTGCACCAATTTTCGGCGGATATTGCTGATGTGCATGTCTAGATTGCGATCAAAGGGACACAACTCTTTCTTTAACACATGTATTTGCAGATCTGACTTGGAAACAACAATGCCGTCGTTCTTGATCAGATAATCAAGCAGATCTTTTTCTGTGCCCGTGAGGGGTAAACGGGAAATCTGTTCACACAAACCGTGGTTAGATGAAGCTAGAGACTGCCTCTGACGCTCAAATCCAACTCGACGTAAGATAACCTTGATACGAGTCAGTAGCTCAGGAACATTGAAAGGTTTAGCGATGTATTGATCGGCCCCTGCTTGATAACCATCGAGCATCGATGCATCATCATTGAGTGCCGTTAACATCAAGATAGGCGTAGCGAAGCGCTGACAGATGCGCCTTGCGACTTGGATGCCGCTGAGGTTAGGCAGCATCACATCAAGCAACACTAAATCAACAGGATTGGATTGGATAAACTCTAGTGCAGCCTCGCCACAATGAACGGTATCAACGTGATACCCCTCATTTTCTAAAACTTCACCCAATAATTCACACAACTGAATATCATCATCAACAACTAAAACGCGCGACATCATACAAACCAATAAATAATAATAGTTTTCATTCTAATTATCGTTATTATTGTTTTCAATTATAAAGTGCGCGTTTCCCGTTATAGAAGGAAATCTTTTTCAATCGGTACAAATTTTGAGGCAGAATCGATAAGGTTTTGAGCAGTAAGCCCAGGTACACCATACACTTCCACTTTTTTGCCAAAGCGCTGTTTTATTCTTTCCACAAGAATCTCAAAGTCCCCGTCTCCAGAGACTAGAACGATCGTATCAACGTTCTCTGCTAGTTCAATGGCATCTAGGGCAATACCCACATCCCAGTCTCCTTTTGCACTGCCATCACGACGCTGAATAAATGGCTTCAATTTCACATCAAAGCCCACACCGCGAAGAATATGGTGGAACTGACGCTGCTTGGGATCTTGACTAGAAATGGCGTACGCATGAGCTGCGACAACATGACGACCTTCCGTAGCAACATACCAAAATTGGTTGTAATCAAAGTTAGAACGATATTTGTCTCGTGTTGTGTAGTAAACGTTTTGGACATCGACCAAAATAGCTATGTTTTCCATAAATTCATACCTTTAGATTTTCGGTATACCCTATTCTATTCAACCCTAAAATGCGAGTCGCTTTATCCAATAAAAATGAACCTGTTGGTTATGGTTAACGTAAATCTAAGCATGTTTAACGTAATCCTAACTATGCTTAATAGGTGTCTATCAAACTGGACGATCGTCTTTGACGTTGGTGACCACCACACAAGGGCTATCGATTAGAGATACAAGTAAAGCTAACAGGCTACTTAAGGGAGGTTGGCTATGCTACACCGACAAAAACACAAATCGCACGTAAGCTTCGACAACACCGCAATGGTCGCTTTAGCTTCTTCCAGTTGTTGGTTAACTTTGCTCAAGCTAATAACTGTTAGCATCGTGTTGATTTTTAGCCTCTCCACTCATTCGGTGTTTGCTTATCCAGCTTACTCCCATTCTCAACCACTGCCTCATCGCAGCGTCATTTACTTCGCACCAGAGGAAGACTCGGTGGTAAAAGAGTTTCTTAATGAAGTGTTGATCAATAACTGCCAGCTAGACGAAAGAGATGTTGTCATCATGGTGATAGCAGAAAGCGGATACACCGTCCCTACTTGGCTTGAGGAAGAGTTTAACTTAGAAGCAGTAACTAGCATTTATGAGATTCCCAAAGGCTCTCACACTGCAGTATTAATTGGTAAAGACGGAAAAGAGAAGCACAGATGGAATGGTAAGACGGACTGGCAGAAAATCACCAACATCATCGATGAAATGCCAATGCGCCAACAAGAAATGCAGCGACAAAGTAGCCGCTGCAGTATTTAACTCTATACAAATCGATAAAACGTGACTTGATTACTTGTTAAACCAATCAAGTTTCTCATGCAGTTGAGCCACACTACCGACAACAATCAAAGCTGGGCTTTTCGCAACGCTTGCAAGGCTCGCTAAGTCACTCAATCCACCACGATACACCTTCTGTTCTTGGCGCGTACCGTTTTCGATAATCGCTACAGGCATGTCTGCTCGCATACCATTATCAAGCAAGTTTTTCTGAATATTTGGGCTCTCTTTTAAGCCCATGTAAAACACGATCGTGTGATTATGTTGAGCAAGAGATTGCCAATCGATATCTTCGCCATCTTTCTTTAAGTGACCGGTAATAAACTGGACGCTTTGCGCGTGGTCACGGTGAGTCAGTGGTATCCCCGCATAAGCCGTAGCACCAGCGGCTGATGTAATACCAGGAATGACTTCAAATCTCACAGCATTCTCAGCCAGAGTTTCACACTCTTCACCACCGCGACCAAAGATAAACGAGTCACCACCTTTTAGGCGTACTACATGCTTATTCTCCTGCGCTTTGGTGACCAATAATTGGTTGATCTGATCTTGCGGTACGCAGTGATGATCAAGCTTTTTACCCACATACAGCATTTCTGCTTCTGGGTTAGCCATCGCTAAGATATCTTTTGATACCAAGCGGTCATATACCAACACGTCTGCTTGTTGAATCACTCGTGCTGCTTTTAGTGTAAGTAAGCCTGGGTCGCCTGGACCTGCACCTACCAATGAAACAAATCCTTTGTTTACTTCTTTAACATTCGATGACGATACTTCTGACATGCTGTGCTCCGAAGGTTTGCTTGTTTTATCTCAAGCTTCAATCTATGTGATAAGTCACTGTATTCATGATGACTTATCCAAATCCTTAACCCTTAGACTATCAGGTGTTGATATAAATATTCAGTTTAAATACTAACGAAGATAGAAGTAATTATAACAAAACGATCTATTGCAGGTATTTGATACCAATAATAATCAACTGATGATGCTTAAGGCATTCGAACTAAAAAAGCCCCAAACATTTCGTTGGGGCTTTCAATCTCATACTAAATTACGTTTCACCGTATTCAGAATTACTTAGCGCCTAGAGAAGGAGCTGTTTTAGCGTGAGTTAGATATAGAGGAACACACGTCAGTAGTAGACCACCAACGATGTTACCTAGGATTGTTGGGATAAGGTTGAAGTTCAACCATGTCGCAATACCGAAGTCAGCGCCAAGAATCATACCCAGTGGGAATAGGAACATGTTGACTACTGTGTGCTCAAATACTAGTGCGAAGAAGATGAAGATTGGGAACCACATCATTGCTACACGGCCAGACACAGTACGCGCTGTCATGTTACCAATCACACCTAGACATACCATTAGGTTACAGAAGATACCGCGTACGAAACACGTGATCCATCCGTCCATGCCCATGTTTTCAAAACCTAAGCTACGGCCTGTAGAAACAGCAATGAATTTTTGAGCAACAGCGTTTGGCTCTAGAGAGAAATTACCTGTTAATGACACGGCAACTAGGAAAGCTACAATCAGAGAACCGATAAGGTTACCAAGACCAACAATACCCCAACAACGTAGGATACGGCCCCAAGTAATGCCTGGGCGGTTGTCGAATTTAGCTAAAGGAGCAAGGCCGAAAACGCCAGTTACTAGGTCGTAACCCATAACACTTAGAATAACGAAACCAACTGGGAACACGAGTGCGCCAACAAGGCCAATGCCTGTTTGTACCATTGCTGTAATAGCAACAACAACCGCTAGAGAAAGGATGATACCAGCCATTGTGCTTCGAATCAGAAGATCGCGAGTACTTGTTTTAGTTTTCGCTTCACCCACATCGATCATCGTTTGAACGAATTCAGCTGGTTTGTAATCAGGAGACATAATGTTGTCCTTAAAAAAGTAAAATTAAAAGTTAAAATTGGATAGGAAAAGGCTCTAGTTGCCGAGTTAAGGCAATATCGAGAACTAGAACCCTTGAACTATCAAATCTTACTTATCCAAATATTAAGCAGAGATTTCTACAGCACCTTTGGTAACACGAGCTTTGTACGCTTTCACGTTGAAGTTCTCGTCTTCCATGCACACACCTGTTGCTAGGTTAAAGCGTTGCTTTTTAAGTGGGCTTGCCACCCAAAGCTCTTCTTTGTGCTCAACAATCAAGCCACGTGATAACACGTTGGATTGAAAGTAAGGGTCTGTATTACTAATCGCGAATACTTCTTCAGCCTTAGTTGGGCGGAAGACAGCCACTTGCTCACCAGCAACCAATGCACAAACACCTGTACCTGGGATAATGTCTTCGATCTTACAAACTTTGGTAAATGCCATGATGTCGTCTCCCAATTAAACCAGTTCAACATGAAGGATATCGCCCTTCGCTTCAGGGTGTTTCTCTGTGAATGTCGCTGGACGGTGTTGTTCACGACCGTCATCGACAAACACAACGTTTTCATCACGGTCATCAGCGTTGATGAAGTGAGCGAAGCGCTTAAGTTGAGCTTCATCGTTGATAGTGTCTGTCCACTCACAAGCAAAGTTGTCAACAAGGCCAGCGATGTCAGCTTCAAGTTGGTCGTTAATACCAAGCTTATTGTCGATGATGACTTCACGTAGGTAATCCACACCACCTTCTAGGTTATCCATCCATACCGAAGTACGTTGTAGCGGAGCAGCCGTACGGATGTAGAACATCATGAAGCGGTCGATGTACTTGATCAGCGTTTCTTGATCTAGGTCGCTTGCTAGTAGGTCTGCGTGACGAGGCTTCATACCACCGTTACCGCACACGTACATATTCCAACCTGCATCAGTTGCGATGATACCTAAATCTTTACCTTGAGCTTCAGCACACTCACGAGTACAGCCAGACACACCAAACTTCATCTTATGAGGAGTACGGATGCCTTTGTAGCGGTTCTCGATCATCACGCCTAAGCCAACTGAATCTTGAACGCCGTAACGACACCAAGTAGAACCAACACATGTCTTAGCCATACGAAGTGCTTTTGCGTAAGCTTGACCCGTTTCGTAACCTGCAGCGATTAACTTTTTCCAGATTGCTGGTAAGTCATCTTTTTGAGCACCGAACAGGCCGATACGTTGTGCACCAGTGATCTTAGTGTAAAGGTTATATTCAGCGGCAACATCAGCCAGAACGCTTAGCGCTTGAGGCGTTACTTCACCACCCGCCATACGAGGGATAACAGAGTAAGTACCGTCTTTTTGCATGTTACCTAGGAAGTTATCGTTGGTATCGTGCAGTTTCACTAGCTCAGGCTTAAGGATGTGTTCACCCCAGCATGAAGCAAGGATAGAACCCGCTAGAGGCTTACATACTTCACAGCCGTAGCCTTTACCGTATTTCTCTAGTAGCTCATCGAACGTTTTGATTTCTTCGATGCGAATTAGGTGGAAAAGCTCTTGGCGAGAGTAAGCAAAGTGCTCACACACATCGTTCTTAACTTCTACCCCTGCTTTAGCAAGTTCAGCATTAAGTACTGAAGTCACTAGTGGAATACAACCACCACAACCAGTGCCAGCCCCCGTTACTGCTTTGATATCACCGATGGTGTGATGACCTTCAGCAACCGCTTGAGCGATCTTGCCTTTCGTTACATCGAAACAAGAACAGATAACTGCAGATTCAGGAAGAGAGTCTGCGCCAAGTGTTGGCTTTTCAGCCCCAGCGTGTGCAGGAAGAATCAACGCATCTGGGTGTTCTGGCAGATCGATTTCGTTAAGCATAAGCTGTAGAAGATCGCCGTAATCAGACGTGTCACCAACCATTACTGCACCAAGCAGCTTCTTGTTATCTTCAGAAACGATTAGACGCTTGTAAACTTCTTGCTCTTCGTTTTGGTAAACGTAGCTCTTACAACCAGGAGTACGACCGTTTGCATCACCGATAGAACCTACTTTCACACCTAGAAGCTTAAGCTTCGCAGACATGTCAGCACCTTCGAACGTGCTTTCGTTACCAACAATGTGGTCAACTGCAACTGTCGCCATCTTGTAACCAGGAGCAACTAGGCCGTAGAACGTTTGGTTCCATGACGCACACTCACCGATCGCGTAGATGTCTTTATCTGTTGTTTGACAGTGATCGTTAATCTCGATACCGCCACGAGGCGCAATACCCAGCCCCATTTGACGAGCAAGTTTGTCTTGAGGGCGGATACCTGCAGAGAATACGATGAAATCTGTTTCTAACTCAGTACCGTCTGCAAAGCGCATCACGTTACGAGCTTCAGTGCCTTCAGGAGCAATCTCAAGCGTGTTCTTGCTTGTATGTACGTTTACGCCCATACGTTCGATTTTTTGACGAAGTTGGTTACCACCCGCTTGGTCAAGCTGCTCAGCCATTAGCTTTGGAGCAAACTCAACAACGTGCGTAGTTACGCCAAGAGCTTTTAGTGCGCCTGCTGCTTCAAGACCAAGCAAACCACCACCAACAACCACACCAGATTTAGAATTCTTAGCGGTTGCTTCGATAGCTTTCAAATCTTCGATTGTGCGGTAAACGAAACAGTCTTTACCTTCGTTACCTTTGATTGGCGGAACGAATGGGTATGAACCTGTAGCAAGGATTAGCTTGTCGTATTGAATTTCACGACCAGTGCTTGAGTAAACTGTTTTCTTTTCACGGTTAACGTTAATAGCACGCTCACCGATCAGCATGTTGATGCCGTGTTTCTCGTAGAAACCTTCTTTAACTAAAGAAAGTTCGTCCGCAGTATGGTGTGAAAAATAAGAAGAAAGGTGTACACGATCATAGGCTACGCGAGGCTCTTCAGAGAAGACTGTGATGTCCATGTTAGCAACGTCTGTCTTCTCGACTAAATCTTCGATATAGCGATGGCCTACCATCCCGTTACCGATTACGACTAGCTTCATCTTGCTCATAAGAATTCCTGAAGGTTGTATATTTCTTAACTAAGCGAATAATGAATTATGAAAGAAAATGAAAATATGATGTAAATCAATTACGAAATCGAACTACCCAAAAGGGGTAGAACAAAAGAGGTAGAAGTGGCTAACTTTAAGCCATAGCAAACGAATAACCATAGGTTTGATAAAATTTAGAGGCGTTTTATAGGCAATTTCACACACAAGCATGCTTGTTGTAATATTTCACAATAGACTAGCAACAACGCAAGTAAATGACAATCATTTTCATTTGCAGTCATGAGAAGTGTAATAACTCATGAAAGCGTTACAGGTTCATGAGCAACTGTGTATAAATGTGAAGAACTGGATAACCACAAACACAGTCGTCCCACTCCCCTACCCATCAATTCCATTTACAAATCGCACACTCGATTAATTTGGGTTGTCTTGCAGAGCTACTAGCAGTTTTCTTCAAACAACTTTCTCAGAAATACGTTTAGTTCAACTTATTCAACCTGTATAACAAAGTGCCTTGATAACGTAGAAATCCGTAAAACAGAGCGAACAGCATAGAGTCATCTACCCAGAAGTGAAGTTCAATAAATGGACGGCGTTAGAAATTAGTAAATCGGGAAGAAATGGAATTTCAGATAGTAAAAAGGCCAGCATATCTGCTGGCCTTTTTACTTTGAATAGTGGAGGCGCCTCCCGGAGTCGAACCGAGGTCCACGGATTTGCAATCCGCTGCATAGCCACTCTGCCAAGGCGCCTTTATAGTGATTTAAGAGAACAACTCTTTGTTCATCACTCTACTCAAAAGTAGAAGCAAGATAGATGGTGCCCCGGGCCGGACTTGAACCGGCACAGCGCGAACGCCGAGGGATTTTAAATCCCTTGTGTCTACCAATTCCACCACCAGGGCACGCAATTCTTTATTGCGATGCCGATTACTGAAAAGTAAAACACCATCTTAATGTCGAAATGAATCAACATTACAAAATTTGGAGCGATACATCGGGTTCGAACCGATGACCTCAACCTTGGCAAGGTTGCGCTCTACCAACTGAGCTAGTATCGCATTTTCATTCATCAGCTTTCTAAAATGAAAGAGAGAATGGAGGCGCCTCCCGGAGTCGAACCGAGGTCCACGGATTTGCAATCCGCTGCATAGCCACTCTGCCAAGGCGCCTTTATAGTGATTTAAGAGAACAACTCTTTGTTCATCACTCTACTCAAAAGTAGAAGCAAGATAGATGGTGCCCCGGGCCGGACTTGAACCGGCACAGCGCGAACGCCGAGGGATTTTAAATCCCTTGTGTCTACCAATTCCACCACCAGGGCAACGCAATCTTGCGATGCTGATTACTGAAAAGTAAAACACCATCTCTCAGCGACCTAAGCCGTGAGAACGAGGTGTACTTTAACGGATGGAAAAAATTCGTCAACAATAAATTTTATCTTTTAATTCAAGTGATTAATTATCGCTCTCCAAAGAATAAATTTAGCCCAGCTTGTATGGTTCTTATACTTACCTATAAAGTTCAATAGTGTGTTCAACTCTGAATGAGCAGTTCGAGCTACAGCTATCTCCTGCTCTTTTAGTCTTATTACAGCGTTCAATTCGCGTTTTCATGTGCTTTTCACATTCAACGACTAGAGTTTTAAGTAACTCTTATTAAAGTTTAAATCCGTGAAACCACTAAAACGATACCAGTACGAGCGCTATGCCGTTCTTTGTAACCTCGCCTACCCTAGAGTTTTTAAGCAAACTCGCTATGGTTTCGATCCTAATGGACAGCGCGTCATAAAGAACCAGTTTGGTAAAACGATGATTCGGGTGCTTTGGAGTAGTGACAAAGATGAAGTGGTTGTGGTTATTAAAGGGTCACACAGTGTATCAGACTGGCTGCTTAACTTTGCTCTTTGGACAAGAAGCTGCAAAAGGATTGGACTCAACTATCGTGTTCACGCGGGATTTTATCACCTGATGTTTCAAGAGAGCCAGCCAAGCCGCAACGAAGACAAGTTAGGTTTAAGCGTGGTTGAGCGATTAGAAATGGTTCTTGTACCGTTATTGGAGCAAGGGAAAAGGATTGCGATTACTGGGCACTCCTCCGGCGGCGCCATTGGTTGTGTCTTTGCGGATTATTTTGACAAGAAATACCCAGGCTGCATTAAGCGAATCGTGACCTTTGGACAACCAGCGATTGGTGATTGGAGCTTTAAGAAGCGCTATCGCCTTCGCAAAAAAACCTATCGTGTATGTTGTGACATCGACATTGTGACCTTCATGCCGCCCGTACCTTTACTGTATTGGCATGTCGGAAAGGTACTTTGGCTCTACAACGGAAAAATCTATGAGAACACCCCAACGTTTATTCGCCTTGGACGTTCTATTTTTAGCTGGTTGATTAGGCCTTTCTCTTACCACTTGATGAGTAAATACATACGTAATAAAGACTTCTTTGATCAGCATTGAAACTCGTATTTTCACCGCAAAGAAAGAGCACATACTGATAGCAGTCTGTGCTCTGGTATTTACTAATCTATCTGTATCGCGCTTTGGTTGTTAAAGCTTGAATCGAGACAACTCTTGTTTCAAATCACTTGCTAAGTTGCTGAGCTGATCCGCCTGAGACACTGCATCCGTTGCATCAAGTGCCATAACGTCACTCACTTCACGAACAGATTCTGTATTAGCATTAATTTCAGCAGTAACCAGTGACTGCTCTTCCGCAGCAGAAGCAATTTGAGTCGCCATATCACTGATCACTTGAATCGCTTCACGGATTTGAGCCAAGCTCTCTCCCGCCATATCAACATCATGCACACTTGTCTCTGCCATGTCGTGACTTTGAGTCATCACTTTAACCGCACTATTCGTTGCCTGCTGCAAACGCTTGATCTTGTCTTCAATTTCTTCAGTTGATGCGTGAGTACGCTGAGACAATACTCGAACCTCATCCGCTACAACGGCAAAGCCACGACCTTGTTCACCAGCCCTCGCCGCTTCAATCGCAGCATTTAGTGCCAGTAGGTTAGTTTGTTCAGCGATCTCACGTATCGTCGCTAAGATAGACGCAATTTGTTGCCCATGCTCTTCTAGCTCGCTGATAATAGATACAGCACTCGTCAGTTCAGTAGCAAGCTCATTGATTGATGATTGGCTTTTGGCCATCTGCTGAAAGCCTTGTTCGCTTAATTCAACCGAATGACTAGCACTTTTCGCTGTATTGTCTGCGTTAGAAGCGATCTCAGCCGTCGCAGTCGCCATTTCAGTTACCGCAGTAGCTACCATCGTAATTTCATCTTGCTGTCGGCTTACGCTATCACTGCGCTTAAGGGCACTCTCATTAGCATGCTCAGCACCATTGTTCATTGCTGTGGATACTTGAGTAACGTTGGTCATCATTCCATGCAGTCGATCGACAAACACATTGAACTTATCGGCCAACTGACCAACTTCATCTTTGCTGGATACTTGAAGGCGTTGCGTTAAGTCACCTTCACCCTCTGCGATATCTGCGAGAGCTTCGCTCACTCGTCCTAGCTCCACCAGCTGGCGAGCAACAAACCAAGACGTCGCTGCAGCCATCACAATCAAAACAATCAAGCCTGTAGTGATCTGACTGACCAACATGTCGAACAGAGGTTGTTCCAAGACATCTTTATCCATCTCAATCACAAGTAACCAATCTGTACCACTGATTGGCTCCGCCATGATCACTCGTTCGTGACCATCAACTTGGGTAAAGATCGTCGTTAGATTCTGCGCTGCACTGTTTAAACCAGCAACACTCAGCTCTGGAGCGATGTCATTCACCTGCTTAAGAATAAAGTCTTCGTTTTGGTGAGCGACAACCGTGCCTTGTTTGTCTATAAGGATCGCTCGACCATTTCCTGGAACCTGGATAGCTAATACGTCTTTAATCAGCTTGTCCAAGGCGAGGTTCGAAGCAACGACACCAATAATGGATCCGTTCTCGGTGACCGGATCGGTCAGTGTAACCACGAGCGCCTGCATCGTAACGCTTACATACGGCTTGGTTGTGACGGCTTTGTTTTGCGCTAACGTCTCTTTATACCAACCACGAACTCTTGGGTCGTACCCTGCTTTATTGAGAGAAGGATCATGACGGAACATCTCCCCGTCTTTATTGCCGTAATAACTCAATCCAAAGCCACCAGATACAAGGGTTTGACGTAAGTGCGGGACAATATCTAATGAAGGGTTAAGTTGAACTTGTTGTTGAAGACCATGTACGGCTTGTTTCTTGTCGTAAAACCAATCACTGATCCCTTTTGCATGGGCGTTCAGCGTGTTACGACTTTCACTCTCTATAGCCTGCCAGCTGTTACTTTGAAACGTCTTATAACCCATAAAAAGAAGAATTGCGGATGTAAAAGCAATCGCCAAAACTACAGAGAAAACCATTTTCCTCTTTAGACTAAATTGCATATTAAGAACCTCTTATAGAACAATTAAAGAAATATAAAGAGAAATCCTATCACCCATACTCATGTTTTTATTAGGGTTATCCCAAAAAACCATGAAACAAATTGAGCATTATGTTTAATTGTGACTTTGATTTATTTACTGGTTTATCAACGATAAAGATTATTTAGCCGCAAACAAAAGCGAGTTGTAGAAAACAAAGGAAAAGTAAAAGCAGAGTGCTCAAACAGAGCAGATAAGCAGATAAGCAGATAAGCAGATAAGCAGATAAGCAGATAAGCAGATAAAAAATAAGACGCCAGATACGAAAAAACCAGCCACTAGGACTGGTTTTTCTGAATAATGGAGGCGCCTCCCGGAGTCGAACCGAGGTCCACGGATTTGCAATCCGCTGCATAGCCACTCTGCCAAGGCGCCTTCAATAGTGTTTTAAGAGAACAACTCTTTTGATTGCTACCCCAAAAGGTTACAACCAAATAGATGGTGCCCCGGGCCGGACTTGAACCGGCACAACGCGAACGTCGAGGGATTTTAAATCCCTTGTGTCTACCAATTCCACCACCAGGGCACGCAATTCTTTATTGCGATGCCGATTACTGAAAAGTAAAACACCATCTTAATGTCAATATGAATCAACATTATAAAATTTGGAGCGATACATCGGGTTCGAACCGATGACCTCAACCTTGGCAAGGTTGCGCTCTACCAACTGAGCTAGTATCGCATTTTCATTCCTATTATCTCTTAAATTATCAAACTAAGAGAAAGAATGGAGGCGCCTCCCGGAGTCGAACCGAGGTCCACGGATTTGCAATCCGCTGCATAGCCACTCTGCCAAGGCGCCTTTTTATTTCAACACGTTAGGGACTAAGCAAGCCACTCCGCTGTGTTCGGGTGCCTACTTTACGGATTAAGGAGAGATAGTCAAACAAAAAAGTGAATTTAAATTCTGTTTGCTTACATTTAAATCAAATTGCTGCTTGTTCGATCTTTTCAGCTAAAAAACACACAGCAAAATGGTTTACATTAATGATTCGCGATCTACCACTTCTTCATAAAGCGGCCAACCAAGCTCGGGTGATATGCCCAACAATGATCAAACATGCTCATCAATTGAGGGTTGCCGTACTTAGAAAGGCTCACTGCGTGGAAACGGTTTTTATGTTCCTTCAGCTTTTCAACCTGAGCGATCATCTCATCAGACTGCTTAGGAGCAATAAAGTCAGACAGCACGATTAAATCGGCATTCTTGTATTTGTCACCTGTCATTAAGTCGATCGACTTCATCAATACAGGTTCCAAATCTGTGCCTCCGTGGAATGAGTAACTCAAGAAGTCGCTCGCTTCACGTAAGCCATCTTGCCTTGTTAGCTCGTAAGTAATCTGTTCTGAAGAGAAAAGGATCACGTAACAGTCCCTTTCTTCCGCCAAAGCGATTTGCATTAGCGCATAGGCCATTGCTTTAGCGGATTGCTCAGGAAAGCCGCTCATAGAGCCAGAGGCGTCGACACAAACAATAAACGGCCCCTTCTCGATATCAACGTGTTTACTATCTGGCTTTTGTGCCTTAACTTTACGCAACGTACGAGACTTACCTTTGGAGCGATAGCTCAGTAAGCGTTTATCCGCCAAGTGCTTGTAGAAGATAACTTCGAGCTCTGGGTACGCCAAGAACATAGTCTCGTTTGGCAGCATCTTGTTGAGATCATCGCTTTCATGAATCCCGACGATATCATCAACGGCTTCATCGCTTTTCTCTTCTACCATCTGTAGTTCTTCTACAGGAGCCTTATGTAACGAGGGATCGTCTTCCATGCCCGCCATGCGGCCTAGCTTCTCTGCTATCTCTTGCAGACCTTTGTGTTTATTTAAAAACTCTGCGTGACGCTTCATTACCGTTAAGTCTGTTTTACTCAACTTAGCAGAAGCCATATCCCACAAACGTCCTACGCTTCCCTCATCACCAGATTCCGTCACTTTATCCATGTTTTTCATGGTTTCCATGCGTTGGTAGAGATCCGCTAAAACTTTCTCTTTGCTGGTTTCCAACTCTGTTACTTGAGCTTGCTTGATGGCATCTGACAACGACTGATACCACTGATCACAGAAGTAGTGCGGGAACATCGCATTGTAAACACCCTTGTTGTTTTCCATCAGGCGTCTAGCTTGTAGGTAAAACGCTGAGTGCCACTCCAATTTTTTGATGACACTATCAATCTCATCAAAAAACTGGGGCTCATCCCAGTGAATTACTTCTTGGTAAAGTGCGATTTCTTCTTGGAATCGGTCGGTCTCACACACCTTAGTGACACGTTTTTTTACTTTGCCGCGCCATTTCACTAGGTGGTTTTTAACCGACGTTTTAACCCCTTTATTCTCGGCAGCCATCATCACTTGAGAACGGGCGATGAGATCATTCATCGCCGTATCAATGATGCCTGAGTCAGCAACCATTAAAGCAAGGTTTAAACCGTCTGCTCCTAACATACTTGCCCCCTCTACTCGAAGTACTGACTCATAAATTTAAGACGCTGAGCAATCTTGCTGCTCTTCACTTTCGCAGTCTCAAGCTCTTGTGTTACCGCTTGCAAACTTGACTCCATCGCTTTTGGTAGCTCTGGGTCAATATAGTTATGAGGAAGCGCATCGTGGAAATCGGTGCGCACGCGTTTCAGCTTGAATTCAGCTTCGTTTAATTGCTCAAGTGCTCGTTCAGCACCACTCAACCATTTACTGTAAAGCTCTTGGTCCAAACCATCAGTTGTCACCACACTCACTAATACCGAGCGATTCGCGATGTCTTTAATCACTAGTTGGTTCGATGCATCAAGATCCAACTTCAAGCGACACAGATTCTTATTTTCGTTTACGTAACCGTAAATATCTCCGTGCCCTTCTTTAAGCACACGGTCGAAGTCATCTTTCGCTACGTAAACCCAGCGGCTATCACCTTTCTCTGATTCTGACACTGACATGTTGCTTTGCAGCAGAACTAACTTCACTAAGTTGTAAGCACTGCCGACGCTGTACGTCTTCGCATTTTTAATATCGTTGTGGTAAACGTCTTTACGTAGAAGGCCGCTGGTTGTTTCCATAGAGAGCGAAACAGAAAGTGTTGCTTCAACTTCGTCTTGGATATCTTCAAGCTCTTCACGTGACATTTCAATTTGAGCTTTAGACTCTTGTTGATCGAAAGCTCGGTTCAACGCAAAGTCTTTAACTACACTACGAACCACATCTCGTGATTCAGGGCTGTGCCACAAGCAATCTTGCAGTAAAAGAATATCGAGCGGGTTGACGCTGTCACGACCACTGAAGAACGCACTCGCCTTCAGCAGTTTCACAGCTTTCTTCCAACGTCTATCTGAAACATACAAATCAGACTCAGAAGTTGAACCCTGCTGCTTAACCGTCTCTTCTAGCATGGTTTTCAACTGATACAGCTTGTTGAACGCGTTGTCCGTCAGTTCAAGCTTATCGAGTTCTTTTTGCCACTGGTGATATTCAATATCAGTAATCGCCAAACCCTTCGGGATCTCAGCTTCTTGAGAAGTACCCGCAGTTAGCATCGATTTGAAGTTTTGTTTGTTCTGGATTCGGTTTACAAACACGCGCACAAGCATGCGGTCATAAAGAGCTTCTAGGCCGCTGTCTTCATCTGGAAGTTCATTAGATGCTGACACCAATAAGCGCATTGGTACGCGTTCAATATCGCTACCATTCTTGAACGTTTTTTCGTTCACAACGGTAAGGAGTGTATTAAGGATCGCAGGGCCAGCTTTCCAGATTTCATCAAGGAAAACCACTTGAGCCGTTGGTAAATAACCTTCAGTCAGCCTTACGTAGCGACCATTGTCTTTTAATTCTTGGATACTTAAAGGACCAAACACCTCTTCAGGCGTAGAAAAGCGTGTCATCAAATATTCAAAATAACTGCTGTTATCGAAAGCTTGGATTAGCCGTTTAGCGATAAGACTTTTTGCAATGCCTGGAGGGCCCAGTAGGAAAACACTTTCACCAGCCAAAGCAGCCAGTAAACAGAGCTTAATGGTATCTTCTCTTTCATAGACACCATCAGACAGAGCATGCGCTAATTTGTTAATTCTTTCAGAGAGTAGCGCCTTGTCAGCATGTGAAGAAATAGAAGGGGTCATGCATTACTCCGAAAATCTTTGGACAATAAAGAGTGTAGATTTGTTTTTATACATTTGTTAGCACTTTGTTACAAGTGTATTTTATTATTGAGTTGCATTTATATCAGATGGTTACGTCCGTAATTTCGGTGTAATCATAGATTGCAAATTTGAGAGTAGAGTCACGAATGGAGTGAAATTTAATTCAAAACTATGCCTAAATTTTCTTTTATTTTCGACACCATAGGCGTTATGGTGGAGCACGTCTTTCGAATACGAAAAATTGGCAAGGAATGTGGCCAGACTGCATGAATAAAGTTATCCATCAATGGAAAAGTATATCTCTCATAGAAGAGAACGTGACGCTCCCAACAAACGTCGTGGTAAAACATACAACAATTAACCACCCAGGTGCCGCCGTTATTCTTCCTATTACGTCTTCTGGAAAAGTCATTCTGATCAACCAGTTTCGCCCTTCACTCAAAAAGTGGCTTTTAGAACTGCCCGCAGGCACGATGGAAGTCAATGAAACACCACTTGAGTGTGCTCAACGTGAACTAGAAGAAGAAACCGGTTATAGCGCAGAGTCATTCCAAAGTCTGGGGCAAGTTACCCCACTCGCTGGCTTCTGTGATGAGATACAGCACCTATTCGTCGCAAAAGACCTTAGCCTCACTACCCGTTTTGAATGTGACGAAGATGAAGTCATAGAAGTGATCGAGCTGAGCTTAGAAGAACTGCACGACAAAATACGACACGATCAAATCACCGATACAAAAACTATCGCTTGTTTAAGTAAAGCCCAACTCTGCGGCTACCTATAATACTCTAGGAGAGAAACATGGACTTTCGTTCTGATACCGTAACTAAACCCTCACAAGCAATGCGCGATGTAATGGCAAACGCAGAAGTCGGTGATGATGTATATGGTGACGACCCAACAGTAAATGAACTTGAGCAGTGGGCAGCCAACGAAACAGGCTTTGAAGCCGCTATGTTCACCTCTTCAGGCACGCAAGCCAACCTACTCGGCCTAATGGCACACTGTGAACGTGGTGATGAATACCTTTGTGGCCAACAAGCGCACAACTACAAATACGAAGCTGGCGGCGCTGCGGTACTGGGTTCGATTCAACCTCAACCAATCGAAAACAACCCAGATGGCACTCTTGATTTCAAAAAGCTTGCTGCTGCTATTAAGCCTGATGACAGCCACTTCGCCCGCACTAAGCTTTTGAGTCTAGAAAACACGATTAATGGCAAAGTACTGCCAATGTCTTACCTAGCGGAAGCTCGCGAGTTCGTAAACCAACACGGTTTGCAAATGCACTTAGACGGCGCACGCGTATACAATGCGGCAGTCGCGTTAGACGTTCACATTAAAGAGATCGCACAACACTTCGATTCGATGACGATTTGTTTATCAAAAGGCTTAGGTGCGCCGATTGGCTCTCTGCTACTGGGTAGTAAAGAGTACATAGCTAAAGCGCGTCGACTACGTAAAATGGTCGGTGGCGGCATGCGTCAAGCAGGCATCCTTGCTGCTGCAGGTAAAATGGCGCTGACTGAGAACGTTACTCAACTTAAAGCTGACCACGAGAACGCGAAAAACCTAGCGATTGGCCTAAGTAAGCTTGAGGGCTTCTCGGTTAACCCTGATTTCATTCAAACGAACATCGTGTTCGCTAAGTTAGACGAGACTGTTGATATCAACCGCATCGCACGGGAGTTAGGTGAAAAAGGCATTACTGTGTCACCAGGTAACCCTGTGCGCTTTGTTACTCACCGTGACATTAGTTCTGAAGACATTTCTCGATTCTTAAATGAATTACAAAAAGCGCTGACAGTCTAATACCATAATCAACCCTTAACGAATCGTAAAATGCCACGCAATATCGTGTGGCATTTTTTTACCATCAGTCAGTTAATACTTATTCCGGTTTAGGTACTACACGCATGTTGTCCATATAGTAATCAGGAATAATACGAGGGTAAAATCTATCCTCTAAACACTCATAAAGGAACTCGTCATCATTTCTGTTTTGCGGCGGTAAACCACATACTTTAATTGCGCGACCATTATTGACATATTCTTGCTTTTGGTTATCAAAAATCTCTTCAACAAAATAGAATTTATTGCCTTTGACTACGCCACCATAACCGCGGTCAAACATACTTTGACTTAGAGCGAAGCTCGCAACTTCGTTATTATTCAAGTTGCTGTACACTTTCATTGTGTAATGACTAACATCGGCATCAAATAGCTGGTCTTTTGAGAGGACTAATTCTTGCTTTGCAAACATAATATTTCTATACACGATAGCACCACTATCGTGCACTAGAGTCACACGATAGCCCATGATGTCTTGGCCATACACCCTTAAGTCCACACCACTTATCGCTTGTAAGCCATTAAAAATCCACTCCCAAGGGTTAATAATAGACGGAAGGATTTGATAAAGCGTCGTCATCGCAGTATTCCCGCCACTTGGGTCTTCAACAATCGCAGAACCTTCACTTTGATCAAGTAACGAACCTACTGTAATAGGGAAGGATTGACTACGGAAATTAGGAACATACACACACAGCTCTTCAAGCGTAATGCCATTGGTAAAACCACTACCTTCAATCTCGTCACTATTACATAAATGACGCTCTGACTCCCCCTCGACCACTTTAGGTATGTGTTTTACAACCGCATTCACAGCACTCGCTAAATTGAATGTTTTCCCAATATTGGCCAGCTTAAAGTTCGTTGTAACAGCCTTATTCATTGCCTGAGAGGCAGAGTTTACAAAAGTCGCCCCTGTAGGCCCTGTAGTAATTTTGACTAATGAGTTAAACAAACGACGAATGTTAGGAACCATCGCCTTTTTCCAAATTTCAGAGTTCAAATTAACATCCGACACGCTCTTCTTCATCACTTCCCAAGAGATTGGATCGATACCCGCTGGTTTTAAATCATTATTTACTTGGTCTTTTGAAACAAACAAATTAGATTCATTCTGCATAATAAAAGAGCGGAGGTTGGAAAGAAATTCAATAACAGAAACACCCTGTTCACCCGGTGAAAAATACTCAGTTGGATATAGAACCTCTGAGTTACCCGTAGGAACCGTCTCAAGCCCAAACAACATCACCTCCGAAAGACTTACCTCTTTGTAGGCTACGTACGAGTTGTTCCAAGTTTTAACTATCGGGGTAGTGGTACACTCCGCACACCTAACTATGTCTCGAATTACATCCTTTAAAAGCTTGTCTAACTCCCTTTCAGCAGTAGTCATCGATAACTTTTCTGAAAGATATTTTTGTATAAACAGTAGCTCTTGATAATGGATTTTCTCTACTTTTGTTGGCTTTGGTGACGAGAAATCTATTTGCTCAATTTCAGCATCATGAAAGCGCTTTGCTTCATTATCATACTGAACGAACAATTGTTGTTTTGCACCGACAAAATCTAGCCCTGTTTTACTGCTGTTTTCATCCAGCTCTCGGCGAATGATTGTTTGTAGTTCAGGGTTAATACGAGCGTCCATAATGGACTGCGTGTCTGCGATAATAGGGCTAACATAACCCTGTTCTCCATGATGAACATCGGCAAGAACGATATTAGTATTACTAATCATCTCGAGCTTGACATTAAGATATTGTTTCTTAATTGGCTCTTGCTCTTGATACCAATCCGAAGAAACCGAATCGTATTTTTCTTTCAGATAATCCTTACAAGGACTCTCTTCCGAACGGTAAGTTAAGCAATTCTTCGAAAGAACCAACTGAAATAGGTATAGGGAGTCATGGTATTGAGGATCCACTTGGTCATAAAACACCGTTTGAACAACCGACGAGTGATTAACGTCTTGTGCAAAAGAAGTATTCGACAAAAGCGCGCTCATTAATACGAACGGCAAAGCCTTAGATATTTTCATGTATTTTTATTCTCGCTGAGATTTTATGTTTCGCCGCTAATAATAAAAATACCAATAAAAATATCACTTAAATTTAGTGATAAAACCATCAAAAACTTATAAAAGGAACGGCAATCACCCTATTAATAGTAAAAATATATTTATGTATTTACATATTAAGATAAATGATTGAAAGTAAGGCAACCTCAAGCTGTAAGCAGAAGGTTAACGAAAGGTTCATTGAGTAATAAAATTGGGGTAGTGTCTTTAGGATAAGACCTTCGGATTCGGCACTTCCCCACCTTCTAACAACTGTTGTGCTTGATACATCACGTGCTATTAAAATGAACACATGTGCTCTAATAATTATCTGAGCCTTAGAACTGCTATCAGTCCAAGCAAAATTTAACAGGTCGCCACGCTTATTCTGTTTGCCAATACCAATACTGTTAAGTCATCAATCCCGACGCAAAAAAGCTATAGCTAACAAGTCATTGGTTAAAATGCTCTCAACTACCCACCTTAGTCCTTCTCTATACTCCCTAAACTTCAGCTAAAATCATGTTAGAGGACCATTAAAGACCGATCTTTATCGTCCCTTTATAGATATGGCTTTACACGCCCTATCGAACCCTTACAATGTGCAGCAACTATATTTATCAAGGTTTATCTCTATGTCTATTCAATGGTTTCCGGGTCACATGCATAAAGCCCGCAAAGAAATCGAAGAAGTTATCCCACAAGTTGATGTGATCATCGAAGTACTGGATGCGCGTATTCCGTTCAGTAGTGAAAACCCAATGATCTCCTCACTGCGCGGCGATAAGCCTTGTGTAAAAGTACTGAACAAGCGTGACCTTGCCGATCCTGAGTTAACTGAACGTTGGATTGAGCATTTCGAAAAAGAGCAAGGTGTAAAGGCTATTGCAATTACCACCAGCGTTAAAGAAGAAGTAAATCACATCATGGAACTGGTTCGTAAGCTTGCGCCACACCGTGAAGAGATTGGTAAGAACATTCGTACTATGATCATGGGTATCCCAAATGTGGGTAAATCAACCATCATCAACTGCCTAGCAGGACGTACAATCGCAGTGACAGGTAACCAACCCGCGGTAACTCGTCGTCAACAGCGTATTAACCTACAAAACGGCGTGATCCTTTCAGATACCCCTGGAATCCTTTGGCCTAAAGTAGAAAACCCACACAGTGGTTTCCGTCTAGCGGCTACAGGTGCAGTAAAAGACACAGCTATGGAATACGATGAAGTAGCATTCTACACCGTGGAGTATCTTGCGAAGCAGTACCCTCACCTACTGCAAGAGCGTTACCAAATTGAAGAGCTGCCAGATTCTGACATCGAGTTGATGGAAGCGATCGGTCGTAAGCGTGGAGCTCTTCGTGCTGGTGGTCATATCGACCTTCATAAGTGTTCTGAAATCTTACTTCACGAGCTGCGTAACGGCACTTTAGGTAAGGTAACTCTAGAGCTACCAGAAATGATCACAAAAGAGCTGATCGAAGTTGAAGAAGCCGCAGCACTAAAAGCCGAGCAACAAGCTAAGAAAAAAGAAGAACGTCGTAAGCGTTACTTGAAGAACAAGCGTTAATAGCGATTAATCACTCTCATATATCCCTCTAAACATATTCACGTTCTATTTCATGTAGGACGTGAATATCGTGCCCCTCCTTTGTTGATCTAGCTAACATACTGACAAATCTATAGAAATGCTCGTTTACAATCATCAAGACTGTGACATACTACGCAAATTATTGTGTATCAATTTCGGCTAGTTTCTCAATGCGCTCTTACATCGGGTTCAAAAATCAACGATTTAAAACCTATTTCGACAATGAAATTTATCTGCCGTACATAAATTTCATCTACATCCCGATCTCAATATTCTGTGCTTTTATTGTCTCGGACTATGTTCACTTCGGTACAGAGTGCATTACACCAATAGCCTTTCGCATCGTACTGTTCTTGATGATGATGGTTGTTGCTCGGTATTGCATCAAGCACAAGCCTAACGTTTTAGAGTTCGTTGAAAGCACCTTTCTTGTCATTAGCTCGCTGTTTCTAGTCTACGTTGGGCGGCTCGCGATTGACCTAGGAAATTTCGATTACCAAGGTGGTATCGTCCTCGTGATGATCTACATAGGTACGTTTTCTAGATTATCGGCCAAATACAGCATCACAACACTTTCATTTATTTTTGCCGCCTACCTAATCGGATTATCTCCTTTGCTGTATGCTGCAGAACCTACTCATGAAGTCGAAACCATTTCTATTTATGTGTCCGCTTATATTTTGATTTCAGCGGCCTGTATTAGACGTGATTTAGAAGTTCACAAACGCTTTGCACAATCGGAGCAACTTCGAAAACAAGCGATACAATTACGTAAACAGTCGAATATGTTTGAAGCGCTTTCCTATAAAGACGCGCTCACCGGCTGCTATAATCGACTCTACTTACATCAAGTCATCGAACCGAGCATTGATCGCGACTTATCCATCACATCGATTATGATCGACATTGACCATTTCAAAACCATTAATGATACCTACGGGCACCAGATGGGCGATCTGGTCATTAAAGAATTGGCCATCGAAATTCAGAAAAAACTACCACTGGGCAGTAACTGTTTTCGATATGGAGGAGAAGAGTTTCTGATTTTGGTACAAAACGGGACTGAAGATTCAATTCAATCACTCGTAGATTCGCTGCTAGAGTGTCCCTCTCGCCTTCGTTTAGAAGTCACAATTTCAATTGGCGTTAAACATTCACCTCAAGCACTAGGCTCGGTAGAGCAACTCATCGATGACGCCGATCAAGCACTCTATATTTCAAAGAAAAACGGCCGAAACCGTACATCTTGGTCTAATTAACTTTTTACCGACGCCCTTTTCTATTGCAAGCGAAACGAAAAAGCCCCAAACATCTGCATGCTTGGGGCATTAATTGTATTCTCAGTCACAAAATTACGTCATGATGAACAAAAACGCATCAGAGCGTGACAATTACGAAAACGCAGCGCTTTTGGTTCTCTGCTCGAGGTCAACGGGAGAAGCCCAAGAGATTACTTTCTCGTTAACTTGACTTCCGCATGGCGCGTTCCACACCTGCTCCAATTCTTGTTTTCCACCAATCGCTTCATAAAATGCAATAGCTTGATGATTTTCAGACATCACCTCTAGGTAAAGCCCTGAATCAGAATAGTATTGTTGTAATCGTTGAGACAGTTCAGACAACAAACGCTTGCCTAAGCCACGGCCTCGGTAGTTACTGTCTACATGCAATGCATCGATGAACGTCCCGCGTTCAAAGTTATGATTGCCAAATGCGCAGACAAAACCAACCAGTAAACCGCCTTCCTCAAGTAATAGAACATGTTGATTAAAAGGAGGATTAATCAAACGTGTCTGCCAAATAACAGACCTGTCCTCCAAAACCTCATGTTCTAGGTAATCATCAGCAAGAATGCCACGGTAATATAGCTTCCAGCTATCCGCGTGTAATTGGGCAATCCGCTCATAATCTTTATATTCAGCTACCTTAATTTCCATTTATTAGCCCTTAGTACTTCCATTTATGACTTGCTACTACATTTCACACTACCTTTATACAATATTTAAGTAAAACATACTAATACACGTTTACACTTTCAATATTGACTTACACGTGTACGCTGATATTCTAGCGCACAGATGTAAGCTCAATGGAAAATTGCTAATGAATAGTGCCGACAAACCATCAACAAAAAAGCCACCGTTAATCTGGCTCAATATCTTTGTATTCTCGTTTAGTATGCTGCTTGCTGTTGTTGCGGCTCCCGTTTACGGCTACTTTTTTGGCTATGGAATGGAACATTGGGTATGGCTAGCGATCTGTTTTAGCTTCTGTAACCTTTCAATCACGACTGGCTACCACCGCTTATGGTCACACAAAGCCTTTGAAGCGCATTCGAGCCTCAGATTCCTGTTTGCTTTGGGCGGTGCCTTTGCCTTACAAAACAGTGCTCTTCATTGGTCTTCTGACCACCGTATTCATCACAAGCATGTCGATAACAACGACAAAGACCCCTACTCTGCAAAACGTGGCTTTTGGTACTCACATATAGGCTGGATGATTCGCAACTACAACACGTCTATCTATAAAGATCACGAGAACTGTCGCGACTTGAAGAAAGACAAGATCGTAATGTGGCAGCACAAACACTACATTCTCCTTGCGCTCATCATGAACTTTGGCGTGCCTATCGCATTGGGCCTGATTTATGGCGATGTGATTGGCATGCTGTTAATCGTAGGTGCGGTTCGTTTGGTACTTAACCACCACACCACATTCTTCATTAACTCTCTTGCGCACATCTGGGGCAGCCAACCTTTTACCGACAAGAACACAGCACGCGATAATGGTGTACTTGCCTTACTTACTTTTGGCGAAGGCTACCACAACTTCCACCATATCTTTGAGAACGACTACCGTAACGGCATTTACTGGTGGCAATATGATCCAACGAAATGGCTGATTAAAAGTGCTTCGTTGATGGGGCTGGCGAGTAAACTTAAGAAAACACCACAAGCACGCATTGAAAAAGCCGAAGCGGCAATGCTATTAAAACGCACGCAGCAGAAGATCATGCATCGTGCAGATAACATTCAGATTGCAGAAAAACTGCAGGCAGAGTTTGACTCTCTCGTCTCCAATATGAACGAGTACTACGCCGTTAAAAAGCAACTGCTAGAAAGCAAGCGTGACGATGTCGTTAAAAAGTACGAACACTCACTTCTTAAAGTCCGTTACCAGCAGATCAAAATGAACTTCGAACAGCAAAAGAAAAATTGGGCGATGACGGTGGAGCAGTACGCTTAAATTAAAGGAGCGCGCTTAACACACCTGTAACAATACTGTTTGGTTCTTATTCGAAGGCCCTCATGCAAAGCATGAGGGCTTTTTTAATTTACAGGTCTAATTAAATATCTGAATTTAAAGCTTTTCTTAAAATCATAAACACTGGTTCCATTTGTCACATTTTTGATGCAATACCATGTATTATCGCGCCGCTTAGCGTGATCATTATCACTTAAAACTTAACCCTCGTCTCATACCATGCGCGTCCAAAAAAACCTTTCAAGCAACTAGCGGATCCATTTTATGAAATTGTTAAAAACATCTATCGCGTTTGCCATCTCTTCTGCGCTTTTGATTGGTTGCAGCAGCGATACCGATTACGTTCAACCTGAAGAAGTAAAGATCGCTACTTATAACCTGTCTTTTGATCGTGCCACGTTCCAAGATCTTGTAACGGAAATGCAGATTGAACCAAGCGCTCAAGCAGTACTTGTATCTGACTATCTGAACAATACAATTAGTGCTGCTGACAAAGAGACGGCAGCAAAAGTGATTCAAATCCGCAACGTAGCAGCCGTGATTCAAAAGAATCGACCTGATGTTCTGATGATGGCCGAATTTAACCATGACGGTACTGGAACGGACAAGTCAGCACTAGAAGGCTTCCAAAAAAACTACCTTTCGGTTGCACAAAGCCTTGACGGTGCGGGCAGTGATGCGAACCTAGAGCCAATTTCATACCCTTACTTTGAAAGTTACGCTACCAACACGGGCTTATTGAATGAATTTGGCTTTGACTTAGACAACGACGGCAACCCGGGCACATTGCCAGGAGATGCGTGGGGCTTTGGCTTATATCACGGCCAATACGCTTTTGCTTTAATGTCTAAATATGAAATCGACACGGCAAACACTCGCACATTCCAAAAATTCAAATGGAAGGACTTAGAAGGCTCAACGATCCCTACCATCACTGCATGTGATGACCCGAGTGAATTTCCAACAGGTATGGTTTGCGGCGATGAATGGTATTCAGCTGAAGAGTGGGAAGAAGTTCGTTTATCATCAAAAAACCACGTTGATGCGCCAATCCTAATTCCAACTAAAAACGGGACTGAAACCATTCACTTACTGATGTCTCACCCTACTCCTCCGGCTTTTGATGTGGGTAAGAACATCGAGCAAAACGCAGCAGAAGTCGATTTCTGGCACCAATACATCCAAAACAAATCGTACATCTATGATGATTCTGGAAAAACTGGTGGATTAGAGCAAGGCAAACACTTTGTTATGATGGGTGACCAAAACCTAGATCCAGCAGATGGCGATGGCATAAGCTCTGTTATGCAAAGCTTACACAACGACTCATTAGTTAATCAAAAAGTCACCAACGGCAGTCTATACCCTACTAGTTATGGTGCAGCTGAACATGCGGTCGATAATTCATTGCCTCACCCACAGCCAAACCGTATCACTTCGACATTTGGTCTTGCGGTCGATTACGCACTGCCTTCAGCAACACTTAACATCGTTGACTCTGGTGTTTACTGGTCAGCTTCTTATGAAGAAGGGCGTAAGCTATTCAATGACTCACGAATTGGTGACTATGGTAACGGCAAGGACGTATCCTCTGATCACCGAATGATCTGGGTAAAGGCTGATTTCAGTAACTAATTCTTTTACTTTAAGATGCCCGGCTTATTGTCGGGCATTTTTATCGGCGTAACTCACCAATAGTCTAGTCATCGCCAAAAGAATTATGGACACCAGTAACCATAGTCATTGCATGCCTCGATCCTTTGTCTCTGATTCATAAGTACTTATATTATCCGGACCAACAGATTTATTGCCCTAGGAATTCACAATGACTACGCTAACTATTATTGCGACAATCGTCTGTAAAGAAGAGAAGATTGAGTTTGTAAAATCAGAGATGATCAAACTGATCGATAAAACCCGCGCTGAAGAAGGCTGTATCAACTACGACCTCCATCAAGACAACAGCAACCCGGCGCACTTTGTGTTTCATGAGAATTGGGAGTCAGAGGCTCTGCTTGAAAAGCATCTAGAAAGTCAGCATATCGCAGACTACGTTACGGCGACTGAGGGATGTATCGAGTCATTTGTTATCAATCGAATGACACATATAGCCTGATACGCGGTTTACTACTGATTCATCAACAAGCCCTGCTACTAAAGCAGGGCTTCGTTCTTTCTGTTGAGTTTCGCTTTTCCGAGTGGATTCAGCACCTTCCTCTCTGTACTGTTTTCACCTGTCGTCTTCAAAAACAAACCTCACTACAGACAAATATTCCTAAACCGATATCAAGCAACCTCACGAAAGATCAATCACATTCATTTAAATACTGTTCGCGACCTTTGACCATAAAATGATCGGCAAATGACAAAAATAACCGTCGACAGGAATGTAGATGAATACCAAACAACTTGAGGACGCGGTCAGTGAAGTGGCCATGTTCAATCAACACCTGCACTTAATCCAATCTGTTCATACCATTCCGACGCCAAAAGTGAATTGGGAGTCGATGGCTATAGAGCCCGCACCTGCAATGCCAACGGTTCGCTTCGACCATAAAGTCAAAGCCATGGAAGCGCTCGATGATTACAAACCTAATTGGTTGGATATGTTATTGGGGAATAAATCAAAGCTGCATGCTCTCACTAAGAACGTTGAACGTGCAGCAGAACAAGATATTGAAGATTACAAGACTGAGTTCGTGCATTGGGTACAGAATTACAGTTACTGGGCAAAGAAGAACCAGCTTTCAAAGGGTGTTCTGAATAACGATAGGGAAGGAGCCTGTAATTTAAATTGTGTATCTGCTTATAATTAAGCCAGTCATGGCTAAGG
>NZ_JAEFCE010000129.1:0-2130 GCF_016406055.1 Vibrio sp. IB15 | reverse complement strand
TCTTCTTGAAGATAAAAGCGGCTTTCCCCGGAAAGCCGCGATGAACCTTTTTTATTTCCCCAACTCACCTTCACTCGCTCTCTCATTTCTCGATAAAGTAAATAACGTAAGTTAATCCCCGGTTCATCTTTAAATACATATATTAGATTCATCAACTCATTAGACGCGTTTACCATTGGAGGTATCGATGGATCTTAAAAGCCTACTTAACCAAGCACTTAAGTCAGACCTTGTTAAACAAGGCACTCAGAAACTCTCACAAAGCTCATCTGGCCTAAGCGGTCTTACACAAGGCAGTAAAGACAGCAGCAAAAGTACACTTGGTGCATTAGGTGCAGGAGCCGTTGGTGGCGGGTTGCTAGGAGCTCTCATGGGCTCAAAGAAAACCAAGAAGATTGGCAAGAAGGCCGTAGGTATTGGTGGAGCAGCTGCGCTTGGTGCATTGGCATATAAGGTATATAACGATTACCAAGCCAAACAAGGCACTCCGGACTCATCTCCGCAAGCCACATTTGACGAGCAAGATGCTTGTCATAATCTACTTATTCTACGCTCTATGATTGCGGCTTCTAAAGCGGACGGTCATGTCGATGAGCAAGAGATGGCTAAAATTGAACAAGCCGTCGAAAACATGGGCGCGGATTATCAGCTGACTAAGTTAGTGTCTGAAGAGCTGCACAAACCTCTCGACCCAAGCGAAATCGCTCAACTCGCAAGCTCACCGCAACAAGCCAGCGAAATCTACTTGGCCTCTTTGATTGTGGCCGACGAGCAGAACTTCATGGAAAAGGCTTACTTGAAAGAATTAGCCAAGCAACTCAACCTTGCAGATGAAGTGAAATACCAGCTGGAACAGCAAGTCGCCGGCTAGTCGACCAATCATTGGTTAACTGGTCACCTAATAAAGTGAGATATTGAGCAAGGACAAACTAACTCTGATCTTCGTCAGATCCGCTTTGTTTTTGCTTATCTCTATGTGTATATTGAGATCAGGTATCATTTGGTTAGGTATAAAAATGAAAGTATACGATTGTTGTGATTTGGTACATGAACTGTACTCTCAAATTGGTAGTGGCGACCAAGGCTACATCCCTCAAGCGATCACCTGCGCTTTAAAAACATTAAACGACCTTGCAGCAGATGAATCTCTTCCAAAAGAAGCTCGCGAACGCGCGGCATTTGCAGCTGCTAACCTACTCATTTCAGATTTCGAGGACTAATATGAACCTCTCTAATTTTGAAAAGATGGATCCTGTTATGTTGATGAGCATCGTCAACATGAAGCTACGTGACAACTTCGACGGAGACTTAGACCGAGTGGTTAACTTCTATGAAATCGACAAAGCAGCATTAATCTCTAAACTTGCCTCTGCGGGTTTTGAATACCTGCCAGAAGCAAAACAGTTTAGATAATGATGTAAATTCAGATTGATAGATAAAGGCCAACTCGATGTTGGTCTTTTTTATAGGTGTCAGCCTTAGCCAATACAGCCTTCAGAATATAAATTATCTCCTCCTTACTCTCTTTTTATATCTTAGACTCTAAGAACGCGCCTTGAATCGTAGCGTGTAGTTGTATAGTCTACCTCAAATAGCAAATAATAAATCATCAACCAACTTGATGATCGCGAAGGATTAACAATGAAAAGACTCGGACTTTTAACAGTGTTTACTGCAGCTCTTACAGCGGGTTGCGCTTCAAATACTCAGCAAGACAATTTTCGTGAAGCCTCTTTTGAGCTGTGTAATACCGAAGTCGATATTTACTCTGTAAGCCATGATGAGAGAGTACGTATCGTCTGTTCTGATGGCTCTAAATTCGCTTTAAACAGCGAAGATACACTAGAAGTGATGCGCGAAATCAACATCGATTACTGTGATGGCGAAGGCCTAGGTAAATTTAACGAAAGCCGTAATTACTACTCGTTCAAGTGTAAATCAGGCACCCTACTTAGCATCAAAAAGTAGAACCAACACAAAAAAATACAAAGGGTTAATGTGAAAGCATTAGCCCTTTTTAGTGCCTGCCTTTCTCTGCTCTCAAAACCACCAGATACAAAAAAGGCCCCTATTAAAGGCTGTCTCTTGATCACAAGTCTGGTTAATCAAGAGACTTGGCGAGTTCATACC
>NZ_JAEFCE010000128.1:0-2152 GCF_016406055.1 Vibrio sp. IB15 | reverse complement strand
TTACCGATTAATCATTTGAGATGAAAGCTGAATGAATGCCACGGGTAAAAATTCAACCGGAGAAGTTCTTAGAGATTTCTGTGTTTGGTAATGCACTAATTTAGCTTCACACGGATAACTTTTCATAGTGAAAAAATGACTTAGTGAGTTGTCCATTATTGCTGGAAAAGATCATGAAACCAGAAAAGCCATCACGCATCACCACAAACACCGAAAAGACAGGATTGATGGCGATGACTTAAACCGATCTCAAGTTAATTAGTAAGGTGCGAGCCAACAAGCCTAAGTCGCACTTTCTACCCTTTCAATCTAAATTCAATAGAGCTCGTTATCTATCAACAACACTTCCAGCTCGTTAGTGTTATTCCTACTTGGCTGCCCAACCATTTCATCATAGGCACTTTGCTGGCGAAGCACCTGTTTGTTCGCTTTCAAGTTACGACATTGTTTTTGCAACTCCAATATCGAATGCGCCCTTAAAAAATTCCCTTTATCGTCAGTAACAAAGTGTTCTTTTCCGTCGACTACAACCGAGACTTGATACAAAGCGAGATCGAGAGAGTGGATGACAAGCTTGTCGAAATAGAAAAATTTTTCCAGTTTACTGAGTGGCATAGACATTAAGCACCTCCTTGACCCGTGGCTCTACGTCTGTCGTGATAAGATCGATCACAGAGTGAGAAATTTGCCTCTCTCATTCGTAGAAATCGGAAAACTAGTGAGAACTCCTGTGCAAACAATCGGATACTAACGTGGGTTTAATATCATCTATCGTTTTGTATAAGCTGAACCAAACATTGAAACACAATTTGAACACCCTGAATTTCCGACTGATTCATTCTCGACAACGACTAATGATGCACTTATTTGCACAGCCTTATTTCTAAGGTCATTACGACAATTTTGCAAGTTAGTTGACACTGTGACAAAATTCATACCGAATTAACACGATACTTCAGATACAAATTCATATTTATTTTCATCTGGACTTGTTTTACTAATCCTTACTTGTTCAGAACCAGAAACCATTTGTGAGCCAGTACATCCTACTAGCAATCCTGCACCAGCTGTAAATAATAATACTTTCATTTAAAACCTTATTAATAAGCCCATAGTATCATATGAACATTTTTCGCTTGTCTTATACCTCCGAAGAAATAACAACGGTTAGGAGATATTCCAATTATAAGCAAGGCATCATACATCCATTAGAGCGTTCCCGGACACGAACCATAAGGGAGTCGTTATCGGATAATCGCAAAGCATTTTCTGGCCAAAGCTTTTTAGCGCCATCATATTGATAATGTGCAATGCGTTAAAATTTTGTCAGAGAAGCATCTGGACAGAAAGCACTTAGGCTTTTTACCCTATTTCAACTATCAAGTATTGGAAAAGAACTAATTTGCAGTGCTGCAAAATGTAACTCACATGATTCAATACACTAGGTGCTTATCATTTCTATCGATTAGCAAGAAATTGGCAAATAATCTATAAGAGAAAGACTTTAGTTTATGATACGTGTGACTTCATAATTACCATTTAGGTAAATAACAGCAAAGTTACTGAATGATGTTCCTGTTGAAGTGTAAGGTTTAGCGGCAACGTTTCCGTCAGGCGTAGCAACAGTTGCAGTTACTTTAGTAACTAAGCAAACACCTCTTTCATCATCGGTCCATTGTTGGCCACTGTTTGCAACATATGTACTTTGTAAACAAACAGCAAAATCAACTCTTCCCGATACGTGAAACTGAGTGGAATTAGCAACGGTTACATATGGATAGCCCCAACTATCGGTGTTGTCATTGTAAGATAAGTTCCCTTCCTCAGCAGATGTTGCATATGCGGATATAAGCAATGAAAACACTGGAAATAACGATAATATTGTTTTTTTCATAATAACCTTCCTAATATATGCATAATAACCAGTCAATATTTATCATAAACAATAATTATTGACCTAATTGTTACGTGTTAATTAAAGGCATTTAAAAAGTAAATACAATGAAGCGCATATTTTTTTGTGATTTTAATGATATATGTAAGTTTATAAGCAATAAGAGTGGGTATCGACACGTACAATTTAAAGTTAGCGGTTTGCAAGGGCGTTGTTGCCTAAATCAGTTGAACCTTTTTCGAGTCCTGCGATCTGATC
>NZ_JAEFCE010000127.1:0-2309 GCF_016406055.1 Vibrio sp. IB15 | reverse complement strand
CGATGAGGCTTTTTCGTATCTAACGCTCCTGCTTTGTGCCAAAGCAATGTCTCAGAAAAATCGTTCCCCTTTCTCCGGTCTCGTCGAACTCCAATACTGAAAAGCTCTTTCAATTCAGGCACCCATTAAATACTGAAACTGGAAAACAACCCTCTTCCGTCGTATACCTCTGCTCAACGATAATCTCTGACTAATACCGCTCCCTTACAGCCATTTTCAAGACACGCTTGAATACACAAAAAGTAACAAACTAGCGTTCCATTACTTTTTTTTCTTCGTAAATTTAATCTTCATCATGTTTTGATATCTTTCTAATATCTGCCCTACACGACTTAGATTAAGATTCGATGAAACATACCTAATATTTATTATTTAATTGCTGCGCGGGGAAATATGAAACTAAAAACGCAAGCTTACTTACTATCGGGCATCATTTTAGTCGCCCTACTAGCGTTGACCGCTACAGGTTTATGGACCTTAAGAGTCGCTAGCAACATGGATAACAAAGCTCGCGTGACTGAGCTATTTAAGAGTGCATACAGCATTCTTAC
The DNA here is from genome assembly GCF_016406055.1 of Vibrio sp. IB15. Lineage (NCBI taxonomy): Bacteria > Pseudomonadati > Pseudomonadota > Gammaproteobacteria > Vibrionales > Vibrionaceae > Vibrio > Vibrio sp. IB15. The sequence goes on along the minus strand of NZ_JAEFCE010000127.1, from coordinate 1,758 downwards.
TGAAGTTGAAAAGATGGCCATTGACGGCACGTTAGAGGAACAACAAGCAAAACAGTTGGCGACACGTCTGCTGCGTAACAATATTTATAAAGACAATGAATATGTCTACGTTGCCGATGAGAATATGACGTTTGTCGCTACTCCATTAGATCCTCAGTTACACGGAACTAGCTTTAATGACTTTAAAGATGGAGACGGTAATAGTGTTGGTCAATTAATCCAAAGAGTACTTGGTAACCGAACAGGTCAGATCGTTGAATACACCTGGACCCAAAAACAGCCAGATGGCACGATTGAAGAAAAACTATCTATTGCAGAGAAAACACCGCATTGGGGTTGGGTTGTAGGAACAGGTATAGGCTTCAATGAAGTTAACGCTCGTTTCTGGTCAACTGCTCAATGGCAGCTATTCCTATGTGTTGTTATTGCAGGTCTTATTCTTTCTAGCTTAATCGTGTCTATTAAACGAATGCTGGCACTACTTGGTGGCGAGCCTAAAGACGTGAGAGAAGCCGTACAAGCTGTAGCAGAAGGACGCATTCAGACCTCTTTCGAAACTAAAGCGGTCGATGGCAGTATCTATCATGCAGTACAACAAATGAGTAAATCGCTGGCTGAATTGGTATCTAACCTTAATGCTTCGATGTTGGCATTACGAGGAGAGCTGCAACGCGTAGAAGACCGCGCTGGTTCTATTGCTCAACTCACTGAGACACAACAGCAATCCACCGAAATGATCGCAACTGCGATGACAGAGATGGCATCTTCAGCTAATAACGTTGCTGATTCTGCGGGAGACACAGCGCGCAACACTGATGAAGCAGACAAACAGAGCCAGCATACTCAGCGCCTGATTCATAACACAGTAGACAATATCCAAGGCCTCGCAGGACAACTAGGAACAGCAAGCGAAGCTGTCGCTAACCTAGATAACGATGTAAACAACATTGTGAAAGTATTGGATGTGATTGGCGATATTGCAGAACAGACAAACCTATTGGCACTAAATGCAGCAATTGAGGCTGCTCGTGCAGGCGAGCAAGGTCGAGGATTTGCAGTGGTTGCTGATGAGGTGCGTAATCTTGCAGGCCGAACGCAATCAAGCACTAAAGAGATCCAGTTAATGATCAATAACCTTCAGGACGGCTCTCGCAACGCTATCCAAACCATGGAAGTGTGTGCAGCGACCAGCCAGAGCACAGTAACCGAGTCTCAAAATGCCTCAGAAGCGCTACAACAGATTGTTATTGCTCTTGAGTCAATCTCTTCAATGAGCCATCAAATCGCGACAGCAGCAGCTGAGCAAACTCAAGTGAGTGATGATATCTCGAAGCGCATCAACATGATTGAGGAAAGTGGTAATCAACTAAGCAATGTAGTGACCGAAAGTCATAACAGCACCCAAACCTTAGCCTCTCTATCTAATGAACTAGAAGCTTGGGTAAATAGGTTTGAAGTAAAACACTAAAGTTTCGGGAAGATTTTTAAATATAAAAGCACGTTTTCATACGTGCTTTTTTTATTTCGGCACTCATTCCGTCTAGTTAAACGTAGTTTCTCGATCTTTTAGGGCATGCTAGACCTAGGTTTTTCACCGCAAATGAACAAAAACAACCCACTAAGTATAGAAAAACATCAAACAATACTTTTTTTGCAATTTAATGTTGACCCAGAACGCGAAAACACGTTTAATACACCTCGTCGCCCGGATAGCTCAGTCGGTAGAGCAGAGGATTGAAAATCCTCGTGTCGGTGGTT
>NZ_JAEFCE010000126.1:0-2536 GCF_016406055.1 Vibrio sp. IB15 | reverse complement strand
TTAGCCATGACTGGCTTAATTATAAGCAGATACACAATTTAAATTACAGGCTCCAAAGACGTGTTGGAAACAACGAACACCAGGTCATAAATATCTCGTTTCGATATGTATTATTATTTATATAATATTATCACTGTAAACTCTGCTTATTGTGTTGTGTTCTCTCGCCCACTTTCTCAACTTCTGGAAGTGTTTTATTTCACTTTGCCATAGCATAAAGGTTATCCAAGAATCTTTGTGTTCTCTTCACACTAACCGATAATTATCAAAGTGTTCTTAATTTGTATGAGTTAATTTGCGTTTTAAGCATATTGGCTATTGCTTTGCTGTAATGCACGACTTCTTCCTCTGTTCTACTTTCTTCAGAAAATTGTTTACCAAAGCTAGTAACAATTCTTACTAATAGATCTTCGATGAATTCTAACGATTCCGAGCAAGAGTTAGGCATCAACTCATTGATAAATGGTTTAATATTTATCCTAGTGTTGGCCTTAGCAACGTAAAAATCTTCGGTCTTTCGGTAGAATGGTGATGCATCAACCAATGCTTTGCGAATGTCAGACTCATCGCATTCCGATTGTATAAAGGAACGGATAGCAGTATCTAACCTTTCTAATGGTGCTATTTCGTTGTTTTCTAATATTCTTTGAATAAGTTGCTGGTTTTTTTTCCACTCATCAATTTGCAATTGGAATAAGATAGAAGCTTTATTAGGAAAATATTGATAAAGGGACCCAATACTAATTCCAGCTCTTTCTGCCACTCTTAATGTCGTAAATCGTCTGATACCCTCCTCTGTCAAAACCTGAGTAGCCGCTTCCAATATAGCGGAAAACAATGTCTTAGAACGCCCTTGTTTTGGGGTTTTTCTGCAATTAATACAACCACTTATACTTTTACTCATTAGCTTGCCCCTGTATGCGAATATCAAATGCGAGCATTTAATCGTATTCTATCTTTACAGCAATAACCAGAAGTTTGAGAGAAAATACATGGCTAGGATTTATACTTTTTTTTTCCATTTGAGTGCTCGAAAAGAGTGGCTACAACTGAGTCGTAATGATCGTAACTCTTATTTTGCACAACTAAATCACGACGTATTCGCAAAGTATCCAGGTGTGCATATTCGGTTATTTGACGCAGAGGCATTCACCGCATGTTGTAGTGATATTGTGATGTTCGAAACTGAAGATATACAAAGTTACTATTTTCTTGTTGAAGAGTTGAGAGACAGAAAAATATATACAAAGCCCTATTTTGACGTTATTTCAATTTTTCCTGCTATCGAAAATGGATTTCTTGAGTTTGAAGGTGCTAATTGATAAAGGCTTGGATTGAATCTAATCTCGGTATCAGTTTCTCTGCGACGAATATGTTCAGAACTGTTACATTTGGTACTTTCATGCTTGAAACTATCCATAATCGCTCATATCATCCATCGTAAGAGGCGATGGCAGTTTGTAATTTTGAGTACTAAAAGTTATCCGTTACAAGCTAATTTAGCCACCGTAATCACTAAAACCAACTTGCACACTAAAGTCGGCTAGCGTTACGAGTCCACTTGAAGCGTTTGTTATAAGCGTGGTGAAGAGTAGTACAGACCTATTTCACGAAACTCAGAGCAGTATCTAAACAGTTAAAGTCTTGAATACGCTGGTAATGATTTACTCTACCACCGTCAATCACTACATTAACAGCTAACTCTTTACACGCTTCTAAGTCCCATTCTGCATCACCAAAATAGGTAACAGGATAGTTATCAATTTGGTTGATTGTTGATTTTGCCAACTCCATAATTTTGATACGAGAGTAGTGATCATTTGATGACATAATCGCTAGTTTCTCAGTTTCAAAACCAGCTGATTCCAACTTTATCTTAGCTGTTTCTCCCCACCCACCTGTAGCAATAGAAACAACATATTCGTCACTGTCTAACAGATATGATACAAATTTTTTGGCCCCGGATACTTCTTGGGTAGGTGATGTTTTAACCGATTGCTGAACATTACGGATAAAAATAGGCTTAACGAGACTCTCTAATTCAGCTAGAGAATATTTGAGGCCTTGTTGCTCAATAAAGGTTTTTAATATTCCTCTATCTGTGACAAAGGGATAACTACCCCAATCTGTAGATATTTCAAGCCCTGTAGTTTCTCGCACAGCATCAACAAAACACTGTTCATCCATTGCATATGACTGTAGTAGTGTTCCATCAATATCTAGCATTACATGATGTTTCATTTAATTCCCTTTAAGCTTATAACGCTTTGTAGACGGACTTTTTCTGTCTTTGCATTCCGTCTATGTTGCTGCCATTCATTATGAAACTCAACTAGTATCAACCTGTTATGTGAATCGGTATATAGTTGCGGGGTCGAATTACGGAAAAATTCCGTATAAGAGAGCAAAGTACGGATTAGTTCAACTTGGTCTATTGGTGCACTGCTCAGGTGTTCCGTTTGCAGGTTCTGTGAAGATTTGGGGGCAAAAATCATTTAGACCGAATACTCTAAATCGTGTGATCACCAAGCGATTC
>NZ_JAEFCE010000125.1:0-2620 GCF_016406055.1 Vibrio sp. IB15 | reverse complement strand
GCTAACCCACGATATTGGAGGCTAGCACCTTTCGTGGGGGTCATTATGTCTATGTATTTTGAACAGTAGTTTAGTGATAACTGACTAATCTATGTTGGAGCTAATATCAATGCTACTAGATACGAGTAAAAGTATGATTCGTAGTGTTAAGAGAATTTGTGGGTCACACTATGCGCCTGGAGTTCTCATAGCCATTTTTATTATGTCGACAAGTGTTGTAGAAAATAGAGTTATTGAGGGTCCATACACTGATACCGATGTGTTACACCATAAAGCTGAAGTAACAGGTAAGCATGGTGCAGCTGGTCGTGGATTAACTTATCAAATTATTTTCGATAAAGAATACAAGTACGATATTAAAATTCAAGGGTATGACTTTAACTCAATAAATCATGACTATTCCCTAGGCTATGGTTCGCGTAAAGATATAGAAAATCTGAGTGTTGGGCTAGTTAGAACGCATATAGATAATATTTATTATACTGTTTACGTTAACGCTGGAGATGAAGTTCTTCTTTCGAGCTCTGATGGCCTTCATAGGGTAAATAAAATCAATGCCGAACAAGTTAAATGGCGCGTTTGCTCAAGTCTTATAGCATTTGCTTTTCTTTCTCTATTCTTTAGGTTTCTAAGGAAGTAGTGTCCGAAATTCCTGTATAAAGTTTGCTATTAAATTTGTAAAACCAAAATGCATAACAAACTGTATAAAATTGATTCACAATGCGTGGTACTTTTATTATACGTTGGTTTAAGTGTTTAGGCGGGTATGCGGTAGTTTTTGTTTTGCGTTAATCACCCTTTAACAGGGAATTATATCTAATTTACATCACACATTACTACTGTGTGGATACACATGCCTTGTGTTGGTATACTATTCACCGGTTTTTTAGTTATAGAGTTATAAAATGACCAAGTACTTAGAAGCTGGCATCAGAGAGCTAGTCGAAGAATTTGAATCTAATGGCAAACCTTGCCCTTCAGCACAAACAATCGCTGATCGCCGGGCAGGCTACATTGGTAGCATTGTACTAGCTGGTGAAAGTCCTAAAATTGAAAGCGAATACTTAGATGTGATTAATAGTATTCCGGTTAAGGTTTACAAGCCTACAGATGAAGTCAACTTACCTATAACAGTCTATTTTCATGGAGGCTGTTTCATCAGTGGTGGCTTTGGTACACATGATGCTCAGTTAAGACAAATTGCTCTTCTATCCAACTCGATAGTTATTTGCATTCAATACAGGCTTGCACCTGAACATGCTTATCCAGCAGCACACGATGATGTATACCAAGCTGTACTCGGTATTAAGGAGCAAGCGCACAAGTATGGGGGGGATTCAGAGCAATTAGTATTTGTTGGCGATAGCGCCGGAGGGCAATTAGCTTTGGCTACGACGCTTAGATTGAAAAAGCTAGGGCAGTGGTTACCTCGTCAGCAAATTCTTATTTATCCAATGCTGGATCCAACAGGCAATTCGAAAAGTTATAGAGAAAATGGTTCAGATTATATTATAACGGCAAATATGCTTCTTTCTGGTTTCGAGTTATACGCGAATTGTAGCTCTAAAGAAATTGTTGAGCCAGAGCTCAACCTTTTAAACAGAGACTTCAGCGGTTTGCCCATCACAACTATTATTACCGCGGAGTTTGACCCGCTACGTGATGAGGGAGAGCACTTATACAAGTTGATGCTTTCACAAGGCGTAGAGGCTTACTGCGAACGTTATTTGGGTGTGATTCATGGTTTCTTTCAGTTGTCCGGCGTTTGTAATTCGGCAAAACGCTGTATTAGTGCAATTTCAAACCAAATAAAAAATTAGATTGAACAAACTGTTTAAGAGTGACTCACAACGCTTGGCTTTTTTGATGTGCGTTGAGTTTAGTGTTTAAGGTGGTAAGGGGCGGCTTCGGTGTTGCGTTGCTTCCCCCTTAACTTCGCGTTATATCCATGGAGGCATTAAGTGATTAAAACGGAGCGTTTAGAGCTCAGAAAATTTACGCAGCAAGACCGTAGTGAAGTTATAAAATTACTTGGTAATTCTGATTTTATGGCGTTTTCTCCAACTGGCGCAATGACACATGAGCAAGCAGATACGCGTTTTGAAGAGCTTGTTAGTGCATTTCAATATAAAGGTATTGGAAAGTTTTGTGTTGTGGAACGCAGGACTGGCGAGCTAGTTGGTTATTGTGGGATAGAATCATTTAACCATAAAGGCGAAAGTGTAGTTGAACTTGGATATCGGCTTAAGGTTTCAGCTCGGGGTAAAGGGTATGCATTCGAAGCAAGTTCTGCCGTCCTTTCTTTTGCAAATCAAATTGGTTATACGAAAATTCTTGCTATAACTGGACCTGAAAACATGCCTTCGCAGCACATACTTCTTAAACTTGGGTTCAAGGCGTGTGGTGACGGTTCCTATCAAAATATGCCAGTTCAGTACTTCGAAAAATGCATATAACAAACATTTAAGAGTGATTCGGCACGCTTGGCATTTTTGGTTCTGGTTGAGTTCAGTGTTTACGGTAGTCAAATTAAGTGTCGTTGTTGAATGCTTCACATCTTAATTTGGCGTTGATATGACCCCCACTGTCAATTAAAAACGTAGAAGTTTCTGCTCCCTCA
>NZ_JAEFCE010000124.1:0-2622 GCF_016406055.1 Vibrio sp. IB15 | reverse complement strand
CTGTAACTTTAGCTGACGCTGTCAGTTGAGGTGGGGAGTCCATACCATTGAGCGAAGAGGTGCGCGAGATAAAGCAGGTTTCAGCTTCGGTTTTATCAATACAAACATCACTAGGTAACCAGGCTATTACATTTGGTAGTGGCACGACAATTAACTTGAAGACCTTATCGATTCGTAAAATGCCAACACACTAATAACGGCCGAGAACAGCACCATAAACCTAACCAGTTAAAATAAATCATGTTGATCAGCGTTTTATATTGCATATTTGTAATTTACAGAGATGATCAGCTAGATGTTTTTTTAGACCTATATATTGGCCCTGACTTTAGACGTTAATTAACCCAAATAAAGGACTAAAAAATGAAGAAACAAAACCATAAAGCACTTATCGCCTTTGTAGCAGGCGTTGTTGCGAATGTTCCAGCCTTAGCGAGTGAAGAGATAGATACATGTAGCAAGGCACTTGAAATAGAGCAGCGTACAACGAAAAGCTATTATTTGAGTCACGATATTGACTGCAGTGGCTACACTTTAACGGCGCCTATCGATTTTAATGGCACACTTGATGGAAGAGATTATGCCATTCGTAACCTCACTATTGATACAAACAGCCGTTACGCAGGATTCTTTTCACAAATGGACGACGCTACAGTCAAAGACCTTACCTTTGAAAACATTACGCTAAAAGTAGGCAGTAAAGTTAATGCTGCCGGTATCTTAGCTGGTGATATCCAAAGCAGTAGACTGGAAAACGTCATCATCACTCACAGCCAGGTCCAAGCGACAGGTCAAACAGTACCGCAAGGAGTTGGCATAGTCGCCGGTCTTATTAGAACGAATAGTGAAGCAGAAACGATCAAGGCCTTTCATTCTAAACTTTGGGTTGATAAGAGTAGCAATGTGGGCGGCCTCTTTGGGTCTGCGGAAGACAACAACAATATGATCACCCTAAGCACGAGCAACAATCAATTATACATAGAGGGAGACAGTCGAACTAACTTGGGTAGTATTGTCGGTGACCTACGCAATACAAAGTTATCTGAAGTTAACAGTACCGATAACCTACTCAGCGCTCCTTTAGTGAGGAGAGGGAGTATGGGTATGTTGCTTGGCCAAAGCGTCACGGGGCGATTAACAGGCGCCACACTCGCCCGAAATGTACTGGACACACAGAGAAAAACTAAAAACTTACGCTTAGGGGTTATTTCGGGCTATATCTATCAACCTAAAGATTCGGCAGAGTCGCCTTCAATTCAAGATATTACTTACTATGGAGACCGCGTATTAGAGTGGTACAACAGCAAAGATGTTGTGCATACGGACAGCCTTAAAAACGTTGAGTAGATGGCTTTATTAGCCGATTAAAACCGCCCCGCTATATGCGGGGTGATTGCGATGTTATAGAAAATTTGAACGTTTTTATCTGAACTCAGTAGAAACTTAAGCTAGCACAGATCTGGACAAAAATTTGCCAGTGCTTTTGCTAAATTAGCAAACCACGAATAATCACAGGTATGGCAAAGTTGTTGTGAAGAGCTAGTGCGATGGATAGTATAGCACTAGCAAAAGTATTGGTTTAGGCCCGCACTAAGTGCGATGACGCAAAATTACCGAAGATCTTGGTGAATTTCTCAAAGTCTAAGATTTTATTATCTTCAATCCATAAAAAGTAATCACTTTGCCAGAGCTGAGTTTTCTTTGCTGAATTGGAAAACACTTTTGTTTTTAGCTCTCCACGGCTAGATGTCCATGGTGGAAACACTCTGAATGCCATTTTACCTTTAGCTTTATCTGAGGTAATGATTTTTTTATTAATCAAAACAGATAAAGGGAAGATAAACATCCCTCTTTTCGAAGATTCGTAATCATTAACCTCAACAAAAAGATAATCTAGATCATTCTTATCGTAAGGCATGGTTCTTCTAGATTCAGTGCTATTTTCATCTGGTCTCTTCCATATTGATAGAAAATTACCAGGTCTATCTGGTGTAAGGTTCCCCTTTCGATAGATAACTTTCTTTTTATCGATAGAGAATTCAAGCGCCTCATATTTACTATTCTGAGGGTATTGGTCTAACACTACGGGATGGGTTAATTCATACCCTTTAGATGTCAAATTATGACGTAAGAAAAAATCCACATCAATGAGGTATTTACACTGAGTCAAAATATTTCCTTTAAATAAAAAACGATGCAGCATCCTAACTCTTCGAAGGTTCGTAATAAACCGTTGGATTACTCCTAAAACCACCTTGTAAGTTTATGAAGCTTTCAAATCGATTGATAGAGCAAGAATCATGAGCTAAAAACAGCACTCTAACACCCATTTTTCAATCTTTGTGAGTTCTGGGTGTCAGATTAGTTCTATTTGGTCAAACACTGCTCACCTGTGAATGTAGACTTTTTGGCGAAACCAATTTAGGGGCACTTTCGAGCTAGAAAGTGCCACGAGTAAAAATTCAACATGAGAAGTTCTTGGACAATTCCTTGTCAGTGGCTTTCCTAAATTAGCATCTCACGGATAATTTCAGGTATTGCAAACCTTCAATCAAGTGGCCAAATTCACGACCCTGTAAATAATTCTGTGTAACTGCTCTTGGTTACAAGTATTCAGTTAAT
>NZ_JAEFCE010000123.1:0-2721 GCF_016406055.1 Vibrio sp. IB15 | reverse complement strand
ATTAACTGAATACTTGTAACCAAGAGCAGTTACACAGAATTATTTACAGGGTCCGAGTTTTGCTTACTTAGCAACCTCAAACGCATTAAGTGACTTTGATGACTTGTATTCAGTTCTTGATCAAGCGTTGTATCAAGCAAAGAGCAACGGCCGAAACTGCATCATCGATGCCTATAACGAACCTATTGATTTACCAGAAGTTATTTATTCTCAGCCTGTTTGCGAACCAACTCAGCCATGATGCTTTCGCGGTCACCTAGGTAATCATTAAGGCCGACTTTACGTAATTCACACGCTGGACAATCGCCACAACCATCACCAATGATGCCGTTGTAACAAGTTAGGGTTTTACTACGAACAAGCTCAAGTGCTGAGTATTGATCAGCTAAGGCCCAAGTTTCAGCCTTGTTTAGCCACATGAGTGGCGTTTTGATATCCAGCTGCTTATCCATACCTTGAACTAGCGCAGTGTTCATCGCTTTTACAAAGTCATTGCGACAATCAGGGTAACCAGAAAAGTCTGTTTCACACACACCGGTAATCACCGTTTCCGCGCCAATTTGGTACGCGTAAATGCCAGCCAGTGTTAAGAACAGAATGTTACGACCTGGGACAAACGAGTTTGGCAAACCGTTGTCTTGCAGTTCATGAGAAACAGGAATATCGTCACGAGTTAAAGAGCTGATAGCTAGCTCATTTAATAGAGTCACATCCATCACTTTGTGCGCTTTCACGCCTAACTCTTTAGCTAGTGATTCAGCGACTTCAATCTCGAGTTTATGACGCTGACCATAGTCAAACGTAATCGCATGAACTTCATCATACTCTTTTAATGCTTGAACTAGACACGTGGTTGAGTCTTGACCACCACTAAATACTACTACTGCTTTTTTCATTTCCATTCCTACCTAAAACTGACGAGCTTTCTACAACGGGTAAGTACTCTACAAAGTCACAAACTATGCGATGCTCAAGTACTTATGAGTTTGAATTGATAAGCGCCAATTGCGCTCAATGCAGGTATCAATACAAAGCTTCGTCGCACGATCTTTTTGGCTAATTGGTTGTAGAGCAATCACAGTATCGTCAGATACTTCTGCTCGTTCCAGTAAACCATCAAGTTGCTCGATATCCTTACTTGTTCCTACTGGGTGCTTAATCTCGTTCGCACGCTGTAAAGCGCTGTCTAAGATTTCCAGTTTCGCTTTCATTGCCACCTTGGGTGACACCGTAACCCAAGTATCAGGTGTCGCTTTGACTTCAGATGTACCGCTAGTCTCAATTTGGCAGCGACAGCCGTGTTTCTCAAATGCTTCAGTAAGAGGGACAAGATCATAAATACATGGCTCACCACCTGTAATCACAATGTGTTTTGCAGTGTAACCTTGCTTGATGTATTCATTCACGATTCCTTGAGCATCAATAGAAGACCAAGTCGGTGAATCCTCTGTCTTAACCATGATATCACCAAGGCTAGTCTCGTCTTCTGGCAAAGCTTCCCATGTCTGTTTGGTATCACACCAAGAACAGCCTACAGGGCAAATTTGCAGACGAACAAAAACAGCAGGAACGCCAGTAAACACGCCCTCACCCTGGATGGTTTCAAACATTTCGTTAATCTTGTACAACTTTCCCTCAGCTCAATCATTTGATGAAATTAATCAACCGCAGACCTTAAAGCACTTACCCCTTTTGGTCAAACAAATGAGTACTGATAAATCAGTTGATCAAAGCCCTAGCCTGAAGTTTCAAGTTCCCTTATCCTTTCGCCCGTTAGATTTCGTTAGCTTTTAATTTTTAGTAAGGAACAGCATGTACAAACTGATTGCTCTTGATATGGACGGTACACTTCTCAACAGTGACAAAGTGATTTCTCAAGAGAACAAAGACGCAATTGCTAAAGCTCGCGCTGCGGGTGTGAAAGTCGTTCTGGCTTCTGGCCGCCCTTTAGAAGGCATGCAAAGCAAACTCGATGAGCTTTCAATTAACGGCGAGGATGACTTTGTACTCTTCTACAATGGCTCTATGGTTCAGAATGTATCAACAAAAGAGATCATTCATAGCGAGATCAGTAATGGTAAAGCAGCAAAAGAAATCGCTGCACTTGCCGAACAGCTTGGTGGCTATGTCCATGCATTCAGCAAAGTTCATGGTTTAATTACACCAGAGAACAACGAATACACCGGCATTGAGGCGCGCATTAACGGCTTAGATATTACCGAATTCGATTTTTCTCAGTTGGAAGACGACCACGAAATAATTAAAACCATGATTGTTGCTGAGCCAACGAAACTGACAGACATCATCAGTAAATTGCCACAACAGCTTAAGAATCAGTTTACTATTGTTCAGAGCGCACCTTTTTTCTTAGAGTTCCTAAATCCGAACTCGAACAAAGGTGTTGGTATTGAAGCCATTGCCAAACACTTAGGCATTAAAGCCGAAGAAGTAATCTGTATGGGCGACGCTGAAAATGACCACCATATGCTGGAATACGCGGGTCTGGGCATTGCAATGGACAACGCAATGGAAGAAACCAAGAAACTGGCAGATCACATCACAGCAAGCAACGACAATCATGGCGTAGCGGTTGCGATTGAAAAGTTTATCTTTAACTCGTAATCATTCGACTGGTATCGTAGACATTAAAAAGGCTGTGCAATGCACCTGTCTCTTATACACAAATCCCTAAGCCACGCTTGGGGATTTTTTTTGAACTAT
>NZ_JAEFCE010000122.1:0-2793 GCF_016406055.1 Vibrio sp. IB15 | reverse complement strand
AGTTCAAAAAAAATCCCCAAGCGTGGCTTAGGGATTTGTGTATAAGAGACAGCCTTAGTGGGCGCCTTTTTTATTGTCCAACGTACACATGTACAGACTAAAGAGCATTTGGCCTACAGTAGGCCAAATGCTCTTAATGATTTATTCGCTGCTCTTCAGCAATGATGGTCTTACGACACAATCGTGGCTTTCTTCCGCTAACATCAATAGCTCTTCTACAGTGATTTTTCCGAGTGAATCACTACCAAGAAACGCAGCATAGCTTTCTACTGACGCTAAGCGATTAATCACAAAGTTTGGTAAGGCTTGATTAATATCGATACTTGAAAACTCTTTACCCGAGCAAGTTTCGAAAGATTGACCATTCCAATAGCCTTGGATCAACTTGAAGCCTTCGTCATTCTGCTTAGCCGTGGTATCTAAGGCCTGTGAGGCTTCATTCTTGTAAGTTTCAAGCTGCTTAGCGCGGATTGGTAGGATTTTACCGTCAATACGGTACTGCTGATACACAGCTTCGCCTGATTTGTTGAAACGGACATGAACCCGAAATGGAGCCAGTTCATTTGATGCGTTGCGCTGCTCACCTTCACGAATAAATTCACGAAGCACAACATCCGACCATGCATAGTCAGTTTGATACCAGCCATAATCACCCATAGTGACGTAGTCTGCTGAAGTATGAGGTTGTGTGAGCTTGTTAGTCACCCAGTAGAAACTTGTCGCGTCGCCCATGACTTGGCCGCCGGTGTAGGTTTCAAATTGCTCTAGGTTTTTGCGAGGGCTTGTTGAAGAACAGCCAATGAGAAATGTAGATAACAGTGAAACGAGAAGAAATGCTTTTTTCATAAAAACCTGTACCGAGGTGGAATACGACTACCTCGGTACAGTTTAGATTATTTCACTGAATCTTTCAGCGCTTTACCTGCAACAAATGCTGGGACGTTTGCAGCAGCGATTTGGATCTCATCACCAGTTTTTGGGTTACGACCAGTGCGAGCTGCACGGTGGTTTACTTTAAAAGTACCAAAACCAATTAGCTGAACTTGATCGCCATCTTTAAGAGCATCTGTTACACCACCAAGAGTCGCTTCTAGAGCAGCTTTAGCTTGTGCTTTAGAAAGGTCCGCTTTTTCAGCAATAAAGTCGATTAATTGAGTCTTGTTCATTTTAGGTTTCCCTTCTTTGTATTTTTGAATTCAATTCACTCTAAAACATAAATGCCCCATCTGGCAAAGGTTTGTCGTCGATCTTTGACTCTAATGCCGTAGTTTTAGCCATAATATGAGTAATAACTCACAATTTGTTACTGATTTATTTAAGCAAGCCCTTGTTTAAAAGGGGCTGAGCGCAAAATTAATGATGACCTAGCCACTACTTTTTCTCTATAATCCACGCTGAATCGCTGATAAAGCGTACAATTTAATTTAAGGGCAAACATGCTGCTGCTAACTATTTACGTCTCCATCGCCATTGGAGTTTCTTTCATTTGTTCTGTTTTGGAAGCTGTACTTTTGAGTATTAGTCCGAGCTACATCGCTCAACTAAAACAAAATGGGCATCCTGCAGCAGAGTCATTAGACAAACTGAAAACAGACATCGACCGCCCACTGGCGTCAATTTTAACGCTTAACACCATCGCGCACACAATCGGTGCTGCGACAGCAGGTGCACAAGCGGCGGTGGTTTTTGGTAGCCAATGGCTAGGTGTATTCTCTGCCGTGCTAACTCTAGGTATTTTGGTACTGTCTGAGATTGTTCCAAAAACTATTGGTGCAACTTACTGGCGTCAACTTGCGCCAGCATCGGCGAGCGTGCTTCGTTGGATGGTGTTCTTCCTAACACCGTTTGTTTGGTTCTCTGAGCAGATCACTAAGCGCCTAGCTCGTGGTCACGAAGCACCAAAAATGCGTGATGAATTGTCTGCGATGGCGATTTTGGCAAAAGAGAGTGGTGAATTTGCAGAAGGCGAATCGAAAATCCTAAGCAACCTACTTGGCATTCAAGATGTACCTGTGACGCAAGTAATGACACCGCGACCAGTAGTATTCCGTGTCGATGCTGAGATGAGTATCAATCAGTTCCTAGCGGATCATAAAGATACGCCATTCTCACGTCCGTTGGTTTACAGCGAGCAGAGTGACAACATCATCGGTTTTGTGCACCGCTTAGAGCTGTTTAGGCTTCAACAAGCTGGCAGCGGAGAGAAATCTCTAGGCGATGTGATGCGCCCTATTCATGTATTACTGAATAACTTGCCGTTACCAAAAGCGTTTGACCAAATGATGGCTCAACGTTTACAGCTATCTCTCGTGGTTGATGAGTACGGCACAATCCAAGGCATCATTACCCTAGAAGATATCTTTGAACACCTTGTTGGCGAAGAGATCGTTGACGAAGCGGATAAGACGACCGACATGCAGGAACTGGCATTTCAGCGTTGGGAAAAGTGGAAAGAGACCCACGGTGTGATCGAAAACCGCGACGAAGAAGACGAGCTAGAGCAAGAAGCTTCAGCAGAAGACGATAACTCAGATGCAAAACCAGCGGATGAAGAGCAAACGTCAAAAGCAGATAAAAAAGACGCTTAATCGTAATTTGCTATCAATAGATACAACAAAGGCTCCTTTGGGCTGTCTCTTGATCACAAGTCGAGCTGATCAAGAGACTTAGCCAACTCATATCCCTCAAGGATGGTTTGTAATCTAAACCATCCTTGCCATAACACCTTTATCGAAGCACGACCTGTCCGCTTACTATCTTTCCATCCTCCCAACCGAGCTATGCCTTTATAAG
>NZ_JAEFCE010000121.1:0-3015 GCF_016406055.1 Vibrio sp. IB15 | reverse complement strand
AGCTGATCAGATCGTAGCTTCTTGATTTGGTTCCATCGATTTACGCAACAAAGCCTCCCCCTGCTCAGCGGCTTTTTTAATGTCATTTATTTTATCGTTTAATGCACTAATAGAATTTTGAGCACACCCAACCATGACAGTACAAATCATAAGCAACATTAAAAACCGCATAACACCTCCATTTTGTTTTATGCGTATTATATTGGTAATTTATAATTATTTCACAATTAAGATTGATAATATAAATGATTACTTTTTAAAGTTTGGTCCTAAAAGCTAACATTGCATGTCCGTAAAGGTTCAGAGCGATCCGCAACGCGTGATATTTTTTACCATCTGTTTTTTCTTCTAGTGTTTATTATTCCTATGTATAGAAATGTGCGAGTTTGCTATAAGACTGCCTCGAACGATCTAAGCGAATTGTTGAATAATCAACCACCTTGACGCTTTGAAAGTTTGTGACAATCTCAAAGCAGTTTGCAGGGCACAAATCAGCGAGTTCATGTGAGCTAACAATAGTACTATGACAGCCATTTTCCGTGCTTTCTTAGTTTCGGGGATCAGATTAGTTATATTTGAGCAAACCACAGATGATTGAATACGCTAATTTGTTCGATAAAACTAATAATGGGGCACTTTCGAGCTAGAAAATGCCACGGGTAAAAGTTCAACCTGAGAAGCTTTTGGACATTTCCAAGTTAGCGAACCTGCTAATTTAGCAAATTATGAATTACTTCATGTACGGCAAAGTTGGCTCTTAGATATTCAATATTAATAGTGAATCTTACTTAGACTGTTGAGCTTTACTTTTACGGTATTCACTTGGGGTCATTCCCACGACTCTTGAAAACTCACGATTAAAGTTAGACTTGGTCTGAAAACCAGAATTCATGAATATTTGCGTAATAGTATCTTGTGACAAATCCAAGGAGTGCTTGGCATGTTCTATGCGATACCCATTTATGATCTTAGAAATATTCTGTTCGTGTACCTGATTAACTGCAATTGAAATTTGTTTTGCTGGTATGCCTAACTTTCGTGTCAGTTTTGAAAGGGTTAGCTCAGGGTCTAAGTAAAGTCTGTCTTGTCGGATTTTGGAGTCTAACAGAGAAGTGATCTCGTGAGCCCTCTCACTGGTCATTACCTGGGAGCTGCTTGTCTCGTCATTGTGACTGATTTGTTTAGATTTTAACTCATCTGAAACAGGCGTATTAATACCCACGACAACTACAGCTATCGATAACACGGGTAGAAGAATCAAATGTGCCGCAGTAATGATGTACAGTGAAAATCCACCTTGATTAAAAGTAAAATCTAACGACATGAGCGTGTCTATACACGCTGAAAATATCAGCATCCATCCTGCAATATTCTCCGCTTTCTTTACTCCTTCCCAATTCCCTAACGAGACATTAATCAGTGCTGTTTCTCTTGACGAAAAGCGAATTAGTGCCACTCCATAGCAAGCGTAAATTAAAGTAAGTAGTACATCTAATGGAAGTGCCAACCAAGGTTGAGATACAGCGCTAATTACGACGAATAATGGCGCAACAAAATGCTTAATAGGCAAGGTGCCTAAATCACGATTGGCATGTGCAAACGCATACCACGCAGCAACAGGAATTATGGAGGCCAGAATAGGTTGCGCGATGCTGAAAATGCTAAATCCAAATGTCCAGCGTAAACCAACCATTGCGGTCGTCATAGCACATAATCCTAAAAACATGCTAGCGACTTTACCCTGCTGGGAAAGCTTGGCATAAAGTGATATCGCTAGTAGTCCAAGTAACATGGAAACAACGAACGGGACGGGTATCGCAAGCATAGCAAGTCCTAGATGGATAAATGAGTTCTCACTTTCAGTGAATATCAAGGATAACTCTATGAAATACAATTGAAAACGCAATATAGACCAAAACAGGTTTAAGAACGACCTAAAACCTGTTTTGAGACGTACACACCACTTGTTCCGAGGCAAAATATCACCATCAGTCAAATTTTGAGGTGGCATTTATGAAATACTATTTTTTAGCTTGGAAGCGAAGTTTAGACTTTTCTGGTTGTTCGTCCCGCAAAGAATGTTGGATGTTTCTTTTAGTACACACATTAGTAGCGATGGGATGCATTGCGGCAGATATTGCTATGAATATGACAACATGGTTCGACACGATTTATAGCGTTGTAAGTTTCATCCCTATGCTTTCAGTAATTGTTCGTAGACTGCACGATATCAACAAATCTAGTTATTGGGTACTGGTCTTTTTCACACCGATAGTAGGACCGTTTTGGTTAATATATTTGTTAGCTCAATCGACCAATACTAACTTCGACGTGGAGGCTTCAGCATGAAAAAAGTAGCCATTCTACATTTGTTTTTATCGGTCTTTGTTTCAACATATAGCTGGGCCGAAACTATATCTCCCACAGGTGGTTTTGGAACTCTGTCTGTCGACAACATGACTCAAGGACAACTCCTTTGGCTTAACGGTCGAATAGGAGATGCAATCTACTCATTTACTCTTCAAGATGGAAAGGAGTGCACTTTAAAGGTACCAGTTGCTGTCGGTCGTATCTCTGAGCCAGATTTTGGTATCAGTGAAACTGAAGGTCTAGCCATCGTCGTTATGAGCCAACGCCTCAATGACGCTCTTCTTCAAGGAAAGCGAATAAATAGTGAAGAATGGCTTTTCACCACTAAAGCGTATGATGAAAATATCGACGGGTTGATTATCAATGGAATTAGCTTTGAGGAGGGCTTCGTTTTAAACTCGAAGCGAAAATGGATTTCTTGGTTTCTAAGAGATGAGCAAAACGTTGTTTGTCATTCATCTAAATCGAGTGACTTAATAGGAGAGCCTTTCTCGAGTCAATGAAGGAAATGGGGTCATTGCCACACATTATTTTTTGTAAATCAAAACTAGCTAATTATCTGTGACGTGTTTGGAAGCGTAACAAACTTCGGGGCGTGCGACGTGAAGTCGTATGAAGCGCTGTTCACCGCTTAATGTGTGAACC
>NZ_JAEFCE010000120.1:0-3050 GCF_016406055.1 Vibrio sp. IB15 | reverse complement strand
GGTTAGGTATGCCTGAAACTTGTCGTATTGACTAAAAAGCATGCGAAACAGGGTGACTCTGTCTCTAAACTGAATTACGCAACAAAGCCATGCGCACTCGCTGAACAAAGTAATGCAACGCCACTTAGTGTTATTATTCTATTTATCATATAGCCTTCTGTTTAATCGGATAAAAACCAACTAAGCTTAGAAAGTAATCAAAAGATGAATGGAGATAAACATCACATTTATAAATGTAAGCAACATTACTTTTATTAATATATGTGATGTAAAGCAATGTGATATCGACCTGTCAAATGCTTTCACACGCTAGATTATTGAAAAAGGTTCATCTTGGCTTTCAGGGGAAAGCTACTATGACCCAAAATCAGCATTAATCCACAAGCCCTGCCCATAGTAAATATAGCCTCTAGTAAAGTTCGCTTCCGCAACTTCCTTAACAGGATAGACTTGATTTCTGTGCGACCGGGTATCTTTCACTTTTTTAAGTTACTCAATAATAATTATGTGCGAATTTCTCATGTTTTTTACTTCATGATCAGATCGTGATTATCTAAAAAAGTCCTCTATGAGATAAAATCTTTTATTTTCAGTGGTTAAAGTTCAATCCCCCACTTTGTGGGTGGATGGATGTGTGGGGCAGTTTTAAACCGA
Organism: Vibrio sp. IB15; assembly: GCF_016406055.1. Lineage (NCBI taxonomy): Bacteria > Pseudomonadati > Pseudomonadota > Gammaproteobacteria > Vibrionales > Vibrionaceae > Vibrio > Vibrio sp. IB15. The sequence continues at coordinate 2,396 of NZ_JAEFCE010000120.1, read as the reverse complement.
AATTGACAATTTGGCAGCATGAGACCATGTCTATTAACAAGGCGTGATCCAGCCCTGTCCCCTACATGGCGTATATTCCATACACCTTGTCGCAAAAACTAAAGCGCAATCAGGAGAGGTTAACTATAGTAAATATTAAATTTAAATCGGAGATAGAATATGAAAAATAAATTACATGTGGGCCTGTTGTTAACTTCACTGTTCAGTTTAACGAGTTCTTTCAGTGTTTTTGCTGAAAGCGGAGATTTTATAACCTGCCAAAGCAAACTAAACCAAGTGAATGAAATGTATGGGTTTTTCAATTCAGATAAATTTAAATATTTAACAAAAAAAGATTTAGAGAAATTTTTAGCACCAAATATGGATATGATTACAAATAATAAAATAATGGCATCTGGATATACTGATTTAATGAAACATTTTGAGTTGATCGGATCTGAAATGAAAGAATTCAAGATATTACCTGCTCAATATGTCACCGAGGCTGGGAATGACGTTGTTATTAAGTATGATATAGATACAGTGAATAAATCTGGTGCTAAAGTTAGTTTTTCAGAAATTGCAATTCTATCATTTAATAATGATTGCAAAATAACTCGATGGGATGAAATAGTATATACTAAACAAGGACATTCAACGTTAGAAAATATTCGAGTATCAGATTGATGGCTCAATTAAAATTACCTTAACAATTTCGGGCTCTTAGCAATCAAACTGAAAACCCTCACCAATTATGGCAGGGATACAAAGAAACATAAGTTACCTGAGGCAGGGCAACCGCATGAGCTAGCAAATTGTTACCAGCAACAAATTACCAACAAGTACCAGGGCAAGATTACGAAGCCCCTTGCCCTGTAAGGAATTGCGAAAGGTAGCGATTGCTACTTTTCGCTTTTTTTGCTTTCTTTTTATCCCTGCTTTGAAGCAAGTTTCTTCCGTGTAAACCCAATATATACCCGTGATCATTGAAGATACTTGATTTCTCATTAAATAAGGATCGTGCTACTCACCATGAAAATGGCACTAACTCCTGAGCAAAAAACAACAACTTGAACAGATGCACAATACTGAGCGTGATCATCGAGTATGCGACCGTATAAAAGCGGTTTTGCTGGCTTCAGAAGGTTGGAGCCCGACTATGATCTCTCAAGCCCTTCGTATCCATGAATCTACAGTTGCTCGTCATCTTAGTGATTATGCTCACTCTGAAAAACTTAAACCTGAGTTCGGTGTGACCTACACCGTTTAAGGTATTAAAAAGTGGTTACATCACCACGGTTTTTCATACAAAAAGCCCAAAGGTGTAGCACATAAGCTAAAGCCTAAAGAGCATCAAGCATTTATCGAGTATTAAAACGAGGTACTTAAGTCCAAGGATGCGCCTGTACTTTTCATGGATGCCGTTCATCCAACTCAAGCAACAAAGCTTAGCTGTGGCTGGATCCGTAAGGGACAGGGTAAGTTTATTGAAACGACGGGTAGCCGTACTCGAGTGAACTTAAACGGTGCTCTGCCATTAAAAAACATCAGCGCAACGATCACCGATGCTTATGAAACTATAGATAGTGAGAGCATTGTTTGCTTCTTTTGGAAACTCAAGAAAGAGCATTATCCACTAGAGCGGCTTTGGAAAATCATGAATGAGAATGTTAGGTACAATGTTTATTTCCTCTCCAAAACAGCATTTACCTCTGCTATCAAAAAGTTTTTCGATGTGACGTTACCAGAAATTGGCCGCTTACCCAGCCGATATTACGCTTGAGATCCCACGCAATGCCTGTGGCACCTTAGAGTTTGATCGCTCACAAGAGATGATAGACAGAGGCTATCATTTGGCACAGGCGACATTAGGCAATCGACTTTAATGTGATGGTCACTGACTTCTCGGATAGAGCATTTATGGAAACGGAACTCAAACAACTTAAACTCAACGATTCGATGGCAACAAAAGATGTCATCGTGCTCACAAGCATAGAAGAGCAGGCTATCTCTTGGCTAACAAGTTACTATCAAAAAAAACGCTGATATGCAGATTATCGAGAACGCACACCAGCTAGATAATGAGGCGACTTTGACGCAATGCTGAAGCGGCCTTCATAAAGGTAAAAAGGTCATACTCACCGCCCAATTTCGTAGTCAACTTCCTATTATCAATATTTCGTCACTGTTAATGAACAGCGCAAATCATTGATCAATATTTAGCCTATCAGTATTTATCAGGAAGTTATGATGTGTCGGCTCGCTATGAGTTACCTTACTTTCCTTTTCAACCTACCAACCTTTGCCAAGGTAATTAATTGTTTACTACCTTGAGGAATGAGGCTATGTACCAATGCTAAATTGTACAAAACAGCATCAATGGAAGCGTTGAAGTAGGGGAGCTGTAATTATTCGAT